>NZ_JBFPJH010000026.1:0-27305 GCF_040838255.1 Bacillus sp. C30
ATTATATAACTGTATGGATCAACTTTTCAATCTCGTTTATCTTTTATATTCGAATTTTTCTTGTTTCTTTGCTTCTATTTGATTGTTCCATTTTTTTCTTACAGCTCTTTTTATTGAAGTACTATGAAAGGGCTTTTACACATTTCTATATTTTGTTCCCCTTAGTTTGAGGGCGATGTTGCCTGACCTCAGGTGAGGTCTACAAACGAAAAAGACGGTCAATATTGAACCGTCTTCTAAGAAATAAAATGCAAATGTACATTCATATATGACAGCTAAAAAACATATAGAAGACTATGTGCCATACGGAATGAAATACCAATATGTTTTAACAGCATTTCTCTTTCATAGCTTTCATCATAGACATAGTAGAAGTCATCATTTCATCACATTCATGCATTGTATTCATCATAGCTTTATCCATGTTTACATTCATTTGCATCATGTTGTTCATCATCATCTTCATACACTTCATTTCACACATCATTTTTTCCATAGACATCATCATATTTGTTGTACCTACCATCATTGTTTTTTCCATTTTAACATCCTCCTACATTTTTAATTTTTTTATCTAGCAATTATAAACATTCTTTTTCTTTTTACAAATACCTCCAAATTTCTTCCTAGATAAATATTGATAAATAATTTCTAGTTAGGATTAAAAAAACACTATAAAAAGAATAATCTTTTTCATGTAAAAAACTTCCTTAACGTACAATTTTCTTTTTATGGTGATGTTTCTTTTAAGCGAAGAATAAATCTAGTAGTTCGTAAAGGTACACCTTTTGGAACTTCATAAAATCTATGGAATTCAAGTTCCTAAACATTAGTTTTCTGTTTTAGGAACGATCCTATAAAAACGACACCTTTTGGTCCGTTTTTCTGTTATAATATTGTTATGTAAACAAAATAGAGGGGACTTACAAACGTTGAATAATAGAATATTCGGATATATACGAGTTAGTAGTAAAGATCAAAATGAAGGTAGACAAATAGAATCCATGAAACAAGTTGGGATTGATGAACGCGATATTTTTATCGATAAGCAATCTGGAAAAGATTTTAATAGAAGGAATTATCAACTTGTAAAAATGATGTTACGAGAAGGGGACATTTTATATGTCCAATCGTTGGATCGTTTTGGAAGAAATAAGGAAGCGATTTTAAATGAATGGAAAGATATAACTAAGAATATAAGAGCGCATATTGTCATTATCGACATGCCTTTATTAGATACAACCAAATACCAAGATAACCTGGGAAACCTCATTACAGACCTTGTACTTCAAATTCTTTCTTGGTTGGCGGAAGAGGAGCGCACAAAGATAAAAACTCGACAAAAAGAAGGCATTGAATTAGCTAAAAAGCAGGGAATGCATTTGGGAAGACCTAAAGCTAACATAACAGCGGAGTTTATTACTGCTTATCATGCTTGGAAGGTAGGTGAACTGACAGCCGTAGAAGCTATGAAGCAAGCAGATATCGCAAAAACTACATTCTATCGACTTGTGAAGAAGTATGAAGGCCAGAATTGATAATGAGAAAGTAAGGCTACCATAAGGATTATAAACACTTTGCATTATCATTATGAGAACATAACGAAGGAGAAGAACTTAGTAAGATTCTTCTCCTTTTTATGTGTGTAGTTTATAAAAGTACGAAATAAATACTCATAACAAAGCACCTAAATAAAGCTATTATTGCTTTGTTATATAAAAATTACATACTACATTCTGCATAAAAGGTATCAAAAAATTACACATGATAGTTGTTGTTGTGATGTTGATGAACGGATAATCCACGTTCTTTTAAACCCTCAGAGATATTACGATAATTTGAAGGGTTCTCACAACGGACAAAGCTCCGGTATTACTTTGCGCGTTTAAAAAATTAAACGAACAAGGCTTTTATAAACATACCATTCATTGTACAACCAAGCATTTGAACAATCTTATAGACTAGGAGCTATAAACCAGACTCCTATTTTTCGACGTACAGTGAATTACAAAAATTATTTATAGTTGCATAATAGTTAGTGACAAATCTCTCATCTAATTCGATGTTAAGAAACTTTGCAACAGAACCTTATTGATTATACTGAGGTTCCTCTTGTTGAACCTGCTGAATACGTGGTTCTAAAGAATCAATAACTGTCTGTGTTTGCCGGGCGGTATTTTGATAAAGTTGTTTTGCTTGCTGATTGTCAGTATCAAGAGCAAATCCTTCTAGGCTTGCTTGAGCACTTTTTAATCCAGCAAGAGTCTGTTTAAGTTTAGTAATTACTGTCATAGTTAAATTCCTCCTTTTAATTTGAGATTTACAATTTAGAATTAGTATTTTTGATTATCATGTTTTTATTGTTCTTAGGAGTTAACTCCTAAGAACAATAAAAACATTTGTCAAATTTACTCAAGTTTACTTTAGATGGGATAAACGTTCTTGTTGTATTTTGAACACTTTGGAACATACGTTGGATAGGCCTCATCATATTTGAATTATGTGTTGCTACTACACCCAAAACTGTTCCTAATCCTAGCAAAGAAGCCCACATCCATCCTCTATTATCTCGTTTATTTCTAAACAATTTAAACATTTGTCGAGTTCTTCTTCCAGAATTAAATAATAACATCAAGAAGTTAAGAATATTCATTTTTTGCCCCCTATAAAAATAAATTCGGAAAAGAAACACTAAATTCAATTTCACATGATTTATGTTGCAACATTTTATAGAGATTTATAATGCCAACTTATACTAATGCTTCGTGATTTTCACTGAATCCCCTAAGATTTACTAAATATTTTTTATTTTATTTATTATGAGAAGGTAATTAAAATTCTATATGTTCCCCATTTTTTACACAAGCAAACCATTGAACTAATATCTCGTTATGATGCTTAATAATTTGAGAAGCGGATAATACTGTAGAATTATATGTACTATGTCCATTCCCTACAAGAGTAACGTCATAACCTAAGCTGTATGCACGCCGGCATGTTGCATCTACGCAAATTTCTGATTGTAATTCCTGCTATAACAATTTGTTTTATATTCCTCATTTCCAACGCTTGTTGAAGACCCGTTTTATGAAAAGAATCCGGGTGTCCCTTGTTTAAGTGCGGAATCAGATTCCCCGTTAAACTTCATATAAAAAATAGGGGCTGAAGCGGCACGGGCTTTAGAAATCAATAATCGAATAACTCTTAATAATTCCATTTCATTATATAAGGCTTTCCTTTCTTCAAATGAACCTACTTGTACATCAATAATAAGAAGTGCTGTACAGCTTTTGATCATAAAGACCCTCCTAACACTTGGTTCATAAATACAAATGTTAAATATATCCAAATTACAATGTTATACATATTTAATGTCTCCAAAATTTGCAAATAAACCCACTAATACATACATGTAGTTGCTGCAAATACTAGAAAATGCTTACGTCATTTGTAAAAAACTTAACTCCATCACTTAATAGTTATAAAAGGAGAGTAATATAATGGTTCATAAATTGAAGTTGATAATTATAGCGGGTATCTTATGCACCCTTGGTACATGGACTTCAAATAAAGTAGCAGCTCGCATGTTAATGAGGGAAGATTTAGAGCCAACGGGGATAGTCACTTGGGGCGTACCCACCAACAAAAAGCTAATTGCCTTTACATTTGATGATGGACCTAATGACATATACACACCAAAAATTTTAGAAGTATTAGAACAATATGGTGCAAAGGCAACATTTTTTATGATTGGCTTTCGGATACAACAGGCTCCTCAATTAGTAAAAAGTGTTTTAAATGAAGGACATGAAATTGGCAATCATACAATGAATCATGTTTACGCTCAAAATACAACATCAAAGAACGTCCAAAACGATATTCTAGAGGGACAGAAATATATAGAAAAGTGGAGTAAAGGTCCAGTACTTTTCAGACCCCCTGGTGGTTATATAAATGAAACTGTGTTTACAACAGTCAAGAAACAAGGGGGACAAATTATACTTTGGTCTTGGCACCAAGATCCACGTGATTGGTCAAAGCCTGGCGTAACTACCATTGCTAATCACGTTATAAAAAATGCTCGAAACGGAGATATTGTGCTTCTTCATGATGGTGGAGGAAACAGAAGACAAACTGTAGAAGCTCTAAAAATCATTCTTCCTAATCTCCAGGAAAAAGGATTTCAATTTGTTAAAGTTTCTGACCTTCTCAAGTATAAACAAAATCAGTACCATAGGTGTACCACTAATAATACGAACAATACGTGCACTAAAGGATAGGAATTTAAAGAAAATTTTTATCCAAACTATTACTAAAGGTTCTGGTGCAAAGTTTTTTGAATGAAGACAAACTATAGTGAAAATGCGATAAGGAGAATGGTACAAGGGATATTTCAAAGGAAAACAGTTCAAGCAAGACATTATTTTAGTAGCCGTCCTGTATTACTGTCGTTTTTATTTGAGCTATCGTGATGTATCTGAAACCTTGAAGGAACGTGGTGTTTCTATTCATCCAACAACTATCATGCGCTGGGTGCATGAATATGGCAATCTAATCTATCAAAGTGCATGTAGCAATGATGTTATTTCTATAGGGAAGATTATTCATTTTGTAGAAGAGAATTCAGGGATTAAAGCTTGTATTGAAGAAGAAGGAGAGAACATTGTCCTAGAATGGAATGGCAAATTGTACGATAAATAATTCGAGGGCAAAAGAATTAGGTTTTCAATTTTGAGAGGTAAAGAAACATATACATAATATGTTAAAAAAACATATTGAAGTAATCCAGTAATTATACATAAATCCCCCAGTGGCAATCTGGGGGATTTTGGAGGATTACGATGATACTACTTTTACATTACCAAATTTACCTTACACGCATAACTAATGTTTTTGTGATTGGACTGCTTGTAAATACTTTTCATTTACTCGATCCCAGTTTACTGTGTTCCACCAGTTTATAACAAACTCTGGACGACGGTTTTGATACTTTAAGTAATAGGCATGTTCCCATACGTCAATTACGAGTAATGGGATTTTTCCTTCCTCTAGTGGTGTATCTTGATTTGCTGTACTTATGATAGAAAGCTTCTCACCGTCAAGCACAAGCCAGCCGTATCCACTCCCAAATCGACTAATTGCCGCTTTGGACAGTTGGTCTTTAAAGTTATCAAAGGTATTGAAATAATAATCGATTACTTTTGCAACGTCTCCATTAGGTTCGCCTCCACCTTTCGGACTCATTACTTCCCAAAAAAGGCTATGACAGTAATGCCCGCCACCATTATTCCTTACTGCTGTAACAATGTCTGGTGGAAGAGTGTCTAAATTGCATAATAGTTCTTCTAAAGATTTGTTCTGTAGTTCTTTATAGCCTTCCAAAGCTATATTTAAATTCTTTACATATGTCGCGTGATGTTTTCCATGATGAAGCGCTAAAGTATCTCCATCGATATACGGCTCTAATTCATCATAGTCATATGAAAGATTAGGCAAATGGAATGAAGACATACTATTCACCTCCTTTTCTTACTCTGAAAGTTGCGCATAGTAAAAATGATTTACCTAAACCAAAAATACACCTGTTTTTTTTATAAGTCAATAATAAAAAACATAATTATATTAATTTTCTGAACAATTAACTTTAATGATAGAAATGGATGCGTTTGATTTGGTTTGTTACTACACTTTTTTTGCTTATACTGTAAAGGAATAGTGTCTTGTTGAAATAGAAGGAGATCGTTTATGAATAAAATGAAGGAATTAATAGATGACGCAATCGCTTTTGAATATTGATAAGGAGTCCTTCCGTTTAATGATGAGTGAGGACGAACGGAATGATAGTACATATAAATAAATTCGGTCACTAACTGATTGACTTGAGAAAGAGAAATGAGCTTTTCTCCATGCAAGCATTCACGTTTAAAGATGCTAAAAAACGATTCCATTACGGCATTATCCCAATAGTTCCCCTTACGAGACATACTTTGCTGAATCAGGTGTTGGTTACAAAAATCAGTAACTGTATAACCGGTAAATTGTGATCCTTGATCACTATGAAATAAAATCTTTTTTTGATTTCCATATATATTACGGACTTGTTGAATTGTATCTTTTACTAACTGAGCGTCTTGGTAAGTATCCAACGAATAGCCAAGCACCCACCGGGTGCTAATATCTAATGCGGCACAAAAATATATTTTCATCCCATTCACTAAACGAAACTCTGTGATATCACATGCAATTGTTGGGATGTCCTTCTTACCAGGTTTAAAGGATCGCTCTAGTACATTCGGAAATGTACGATGTTCTTTCTTTTCTTATAATACGTGATAACTTTTGATTTCAATCCGGCTGTATATAAAGCTTGTCTTACTTGAGATAAGGTAACCATTGTACCTTTGTTTACAAGATAACGGTACAGCTTTCGCTACCCCATTCTGCTTTTTAAACGTTTAAATTGCATGACAATATAAGCCGCTGTCTTTTTACATTTTTTCTGATTTTCAGTGGACTTACGATGAAGATAGTCGTAAAAGCCACTAACACACACTTGTAATCGATGGAAAAGCCAGCGCAATCCAAACATGTGATTATATTGTCTTATAAATTGAAAACGTGTTAGTTTTGCTTGCTGGCAAAGAAGGTTGCCGCCTTTTTTAAGAATTCATTTTCCTTTTTTAATGCCTGGAGTTCTTCCATATCAGATCTTTCACTCTCCAAAGATGGGAAAGAATATTTTTTTATCCATGTATTTAGTGTCCCGTTCCCCAAGTCAAATTCTCTTTGAATACTGGAAATTGTACGCCCTTCTTTAACCACCAATTCAACACATTGTTTTTTAAACATTTCATCATACTGTTTTTTCATCTGAAACACCTCTCATATAGAATAATTTATCTCTATACTGTGTTCCAGTTTTACTGTACCACCTCATTTTGAATTTCTACTAATTTCTCTTCCGTACGTGGAAAACCACCTTTTTTTATAAGAGAATCGTCAATGTTTAATTCGCTCATATCATTAACGATAACAGCTATTTTTAAATTGTTCTTATTAGTCAAAATATGATGCAGTAAAGTGGTTTTTCCAGCTCCTATAAAGCCGCTTAGTACAGTAATAGATATTTTTTTCATGGAATAATCCCTCTCTTTTAAAACGTAATAATTACGTTTTGTGATGATTGATAGAAAAGAAAAAATCAATAATAAATCATAATTATTACGATTTAAGAATAGAAATAGACTATAAAATTTGTGTTGTAGTAGTATGGAGCATTTGGACAAGCATACGGTTAAATAGAAATAAAATGGAGGCGAGAATGTTGGTCTTTAATAGAGTTTCAAAAGAATTAATAGGAATAGCTCTTATTGCCATTTTTCTCTTTTTATTATTTTTTGTGGATTTTACAAGTCTAGCAAATTTGCACAAAAGTATTCCACAAGAATGGCTGAATGTGAATACGGTGTTTTTAAGTGTTTTTTTTGAAGCAATACCCTTTATTTTATTAGGGGTAATTGTTTCTTCTCTCATTCAAGTGTTTGTGACAGAAGATATGATTCAAAAAGTAATACCGAGATCTCCTATTGTTGCGATGATTCCGGCGGTATTTGTCGGAATCGTTTTCCCAATGTGTGAATGTGTCATTATCCCCATTGTAAGAAGACTCATTCAAAAGGGGCTACCTCTTCATGTGGGAATTGTCATTTTACTGAGTGCACCTATTATGAATCCAGTTGTTCTTTTATCTACCTTATATGCGTTTCAAAAAAATGATGGCGTTGTATATGCTCGTTTTGGTATAACAATTCTTGTTGCACTATTAATAGGTCTAATTGTGTATTATTTCTATCGCGGGAAAAATGTTTTAAAAGATATAGAGGTTCCGGTTCAGAAAAGACAAAAAAAAGGCTGGAGAGATGTTGTGAATCACACTGTTGATGAGTTTTTTGATACGGGTAAGTATTTATTAATTGGAGCTTGTTTAGCGAGTGTATTTCAAACATTTTTTGATCGGAATGTACTTGACACAGTAGCACATAACGAAGTGATCTCTCCAATTATTATGATGGGATTTGGATACGTTTTATCCATCTGCTCAGCGCTGATGCGTTTATAGCGGCATCTTTTGGACATATTTTCTCTGTAAAAGCGCTTCTTGCATTTCTTGTGTTTGGACCTATGCTTGATATGAAAAATACGTTAATGCTATTTGCGTATTTTCAAAAGAGATTTGTATTCTTTTTGATGGGAATTGTCATTTTATCGGTGTATACCATTTTGCAAATCACAATGTTATAGGAGGTGAGAAAAATGGAGAAAGAGGAGCAACAGGCATATCATGGCTATATTCGTGGCATTATTTTAATTGGTTTAGCAATGCTCTTATTTAAACTACTTGTAACAGGAAATATTTATAATTTTATCGCTCCAAAAATGATTAAATTTACGTATATAGCTTTTGTTGTAATTTTGTTTCTAGGCTCCTTACAAGTATGGAAAGATGGGAAAGAAAAACAAGATGATTGTAATTGTTGTAAGCATCATACGACATCAAAATCAAGAATGAAAAGTTTTTTTGTATATGTTTTATTTGTTGTTCCAATTATTAGCGCTTTTCTATTTGCAAGTGTAACAATTGACGGAAGTTTAGCAGCAAAAAGGGGCATGAATCAAAGTGCACAGGCGATAAGTATGGAAAAGAACGAAAAAGAGCGGATACAGGTAAATTTTGATTGGCGAGAAGTATTAGTTGATCAAGATGAAACCTCGAATTTACAAACGACTTATCAATCGGAAGAGCAATTAACAAAAAGTATGTTAGGGCAGCGAAAAATACAAGTAGAAGATAAGGATTATGTTCAAACAATGAATATAATTGGCCAAGATGTTAATGGGTTTAAAGGGAAAGAAATTACATTCTCAGGGTTTATATATAATGATAAAGATGTGACGGGTGATAAAGTGGTAGTGGCTCGATACGGCATAACTTGTTGCATTGCGGATGCATCAGTCTGGGGGATGATTGTTACGGGGCAAAACGTTAAAAAATTCCCGGAAGAAACATGGGTTAAAGTAACAGGTTTATTAGATAAAACGACATATAAAGGAACACTATTCCCACTTGTAAAAGTAAGTAAAGTGGAGAAAATTAATAAGCCAACAGATCCATATGTATATGATGCTTTACCTCAATAAGTCCAGTACCAGCATTCGGTAACCAGTTCTGGTGCAAAAAGATGATAAATAAAAAAGAATCAAGGATTCCTAACGGAATCACTTATTAAGCAATTAATCCAAACAGCTGGTTGATAAAAATATTCTGATTTTGGACAAACTGATCCCGTAAATCAATTTGTTCTTTTTTGACCATATGCATCGCTTCTATACCACTCAATATAGAGGCTGATGTTTTGTATGATTTAAATCCCAGCATAGAGCGTATACGTTTTTTAATAAAACGATGACCTTGTTTTGCTTAAATGAAAATCAATTGTATTTCCTTTTGAATCAACAGCACGATATAGGTACATCCATTGACCTTTGACTTTCACATACATCTCATCGACTCGCCAAGAATCATTGGTTGATTTAAGATGACGTCGTATTCGCTTATCTAATTCGGGACCATATTGATGAACCCATCGCATGATAGTTGTATGAACAAGGGATAGCCCACGTTCTTCCATCATTTCGACTAAATCACGAAAACTGAGGTTGTACCGTAGGTACCATCTCACGGTTAATAAGATAATATCCGGTTGATAATGTTTCCACTTGAATAGATTTCTCTTTTCCATACCAATCACATCCTTTTTTAGAGTACTAGTATCAGTATGTCCAAGTTTGATAGACCTTTTTCATATACTTCAAAGTTTTTGCACCAGAACCGGTTAGTTTCATAAGTTAGTAATTGAAAGCAGACTGGCATCTATGGTTTTTAGAGAATAATTTTGACACCAGAACCAAAAATGGGGAACAGCTAATGAGCTGTTCCCCATTTTTCTTATCGTACTTGTAATTCAGCAATCATATCTTCTAGACGTTCTTTTTGTGCCATAAGCTCTTCTACAGACGGTTGGTAAGAAGCTACGCCTTCAGGTGCTCCTCCTCCAAATGCTGCGTTTGGTTGTACAAGTCGTTGTAATTGACCACCATTTTGTTCATATAAACGGTATCCTACCGCTCCTACAACTGCTCCAGATACAAACCCCATTAAGAAATCTCTGTTAAATGCCATCTTTTTCTTCCTCCATTACTATACTTTTATATTTTATATATATCCATATGATTAAATATGAAATTATACCCTACATTGTATATTGCATTCGATTGCTCACACGCATCTCATATAATAACTCTAGGACATTCACAGCCCATGTTACCATCGCCACATGAAGCATATTCGATGGTCCAAGCGATGCAATACTAAGTACCCCTGTTAAAATATCAGGATGACGCAATTTATTATTGCTATTACCATGCGATAATACTGCGTATCCCGTCGCAATGACAGCTCCATATACGATCGCATCTGGGCTTTGCATCGATGGTTTACGAATATATGCAAATAATAGTAAAACACCGGCTACCAATGAACGGAATACATCTCCTCGTACACTTGGGGTAACATGAATCATCAAATCATCTAGTGGATCTAGACGAGTTTGATGGAAAAACAGCGATACATATTTCAATACATGATTGCGTGAAACTTCTGTTACATCATATTGAATTAACATTGTTTGAATTAACGGCTGAATACGTATAAATTGAATTCCTCTAAGCGATGCAAACATCGTTTGAATTTCATCATATTTCGTGTTATCTCGCAAAGCTGGAATATGTAAACGAATACGTCCTGGTATATCATGCAGAATATAGAACTTTGACCTCATATTTTCCGTCTCCTCCCCATAAAATCCTCGCACTGTTAAATACAACACCAATCGTTGCAGCATTATGAATTGCTGCTCCTATAACTGGTGAAAAAATTCCAAATGCACCGAATAAAATGGCTGCTCCATTAATCACAAAAGTTGCAATAAAATTCTGTTTAATAATATTCATCGTTTTTTTCGATAATCCAACTAACTCTGGTAACATTTCTGGATGATCAGATGTAATAATAATATCACTGGCTTCTGAAGCGATATCCGTTCGCTTCGCACCCATTGTTACACCAACATTCGCATGAGCTAACGCAGGCGCATCATTAATTCCATCTCCTACCATCATCACTCTGTTCTTTCGCCCATATTGCTTCACATACTTTGCCTTATCCTCAGGTAAAGCTTCCGCGTGATACCAATCAAGGCGCAATCGATCTGCCATTTCTTGAGCTACCGCTTGTTTATCACCTGTTAACATGACAACATCTCTTATTCCTTGTTGACGTAAGTCTCGAATCGCTCTATACATACCGGAACGAATCTTATCAAAAATACTAACGATACCTACTAGTGCCCGATCGTATGCAACGTAAATAATATTTGCATCCTTCTCTACATTTTTGATGACAGATTCCATATTTACTTGTAATTCATTCATAAACCTCAAACTACCTACCGCAATACGTTTCCCTTCCAAATATGTACAAATCCCTTTACCAACAATTGTATCAACTTGGACATTATCATCTCGTTTCGGAATTTCAATCCCCCACTCATCAGCTTGTTTCATAACTGCTTCAGCAATTGGATGCGATGAATTCCTTTCAGCAACAGCTGCCCATTTAATAACATCTTCTTTTTCATATCCTTCACAAGGAATAACATGTTCTACAACTGGAGTTCCCTCTGTAATTGTCCCTGTTTTATCAAGAACAACTGTGTCTAACTTCGCCATTTCTTCGAGATGATTACTCCCTTTAATAATAGCTCCTTTTTTAGCTGCTTTCCCAATTCCAGCATACAAGGCTGTCGCAGTTGATAGCTTAATACCACAAATAAAATCAATGACCAACATGTTCATCGTACGATTCATATTTCGAGTTAAAATAAAGGTAGCTATCGCTAATGCAAACGAAACAGGAACCATTTTTTCAGCTAATTTATCAGCTATATTTTGAATTGGTGCTTGTTTCTCTTGCGCCTCTTCCAATAGTTTTACAATGCGTGAAATAGCTGTATCATTGCCAATTTTCTCAACCCGGATATTCAATTGTCCATTTTGCAAAATACTTCCCGCGTATACTTGTGCATTCTTTCCAACTTCTTTTGGCATATACTCTCCAGTAATAGATGATTCATCAATCACGCCATTCCCCTCTAGCACAACGCCATCTACAGGTATCTTTTCTCCTATAAACACAACAACTGTATCATCAATTTGAATGTGCTCAAGTTGAACTTTTTCCTCTATCCCTTGCTTATTCAATCGCCATGCATACGTCGTATCAAATTCTAAAACAGAATGAATATATTGCTTCGTTTTTTCTGACGTATACGCTGTCAATAATTCACTAATTGTGGACATCAATGTAATGACGAGCGCCGATCCTGGGTTTTTCAAATATAAAGAAGCGAAAATAGAAGCTGCTGTTAATGTATTTGCATTTGCTTTCCGTTCTTTAACAACATGAACTATTCCATCTTTTATTACCCCATAAGAAGTGAAAACAGAAGTAGCCATCGCAATCCAATACGCTGCTGTTTTCCACATAAGTCCAAGTTGACTACTCTGAATGTACCAGTTTGCGAGAAAGACTCCCGCACATGCTACAACAGGTGCTAATTGCTTCCATGAAAACGTATGCTGACTCACCTTTCTTTCAAACGAAAGAAAGGTTGTTAACCACGCTTTCAAATTGGAAAAAGAAAGTGCTGTATCGTGATAAACAAGTAAACTACTTGTCTCACATGTATACGTTGCTGAAAATACTTGTGGTAACGAACGAACTAAATTTTCTATCATCACCGGCTGTGCCATACTCTTTACTTGTAACCTTGTTCTTCCTGGTAAGGAATGTACCACATGAATTGAATCAAACATGCGGCCTGTCACTTCCTTTCCCTTTCACGATGGAGTATGCCCAATAAAATAGACTAGCTGAAAATGTAGGCGCACTACTAAAGCCATGTATTGCTTTTCCTAGTAAAAACATTACAAATAAACTATCAAAATCAGCAAATCCATTCGTCTGTCTTTTAATTCCTACATCTACCGTGTCCATTGTTTTTTTCATACCTCTCATAAGAGTAGCATCTGTATACAGCATCGCATCCGATGCGGTTTGAACAATAGAATGTAGAATATCATCTAACTCTTGCTGGCTAATATGAGGAACGATAAACTCTAAAGTAAAACTCCCTGTAATATGTGAAGCCTTTGCAGTTAAAATAAGTGGATGCTTTTCCACCTTCTCATTTAAAATACTTGCTACAATAGGATTCTTCCAATTATCACACTGTATGCGTAATCTTCCCGGCATAGCATGTATTACTTTTATTTTTTGATCTCGAAATTGCGACATAATTTTCGGTGCAAATAAAGAAGCTCCTATGCCCATAATTGTGGATATCAAACTATTTCCCCCTACCTTACAAATCCATTCGCATATACTTCATCTAGTATTCCGAACCACGCTTCTAATTCCTTCATATTTGTAACATAAGATGCATCATATGTAATAACTAAACTTCCTGTTTCTTTTGTTGACTGAACAGAGAATAAAAAAGGTTCTGCTTGCAATTGTTTTACAATGTTTTCTACCAAAATATCATTTGCTTTCCATTCAGCAGATTGAAGGCGAATACGTCCCGGAATAAAATGAACTAACTTAATGTCATACTTCCCTAATTTTCGCTCCACATGCTTCGTTATCATAAATTCTGTAACTTTTCCAAGCATAGTAATAAAAACCAACTCCTTCATTATTTTATCGATATATCTTTCTTAAAGCAACAATTGCAATACAATATAATATAATACAAATTTCATCAAAAAATGTAATGAAAGTCAATTTAATGTAGAATTTTTGTAACTACTCAGCCACCTAAAACACCACATACAGTGTAAAAATTCAACCTTTAGCCAAAATATTGATTCTCTGGGCACCTTTTCTACAAAAATGGTGCGAAAATAAAATCTATCAATCTAGTATATAGCCATAAAACACAATATTTGGTTCTGGTGCAAAAACTTCAAAATAACTGAAAGTCATCCTACAAACTTGGAAATACTGATAGAATTACTTTAAAAAAGGTGTGTGGTTAATATGAAAAGGGAAAATGTGTTTAAGTGGAAACATTATCAACCAGATATTATCTTGTTAACTGTACGTTGGTACCTGCGGTACAACCTAAGTTTTCGCGATTTAGTGGAAATGATGGAAGAACGAGGATTATCTGTGGCTTACACGACCATTATGCGCTGGGTTCATCAATATGGCCCAGAGTTGAATAAGAGAATTCGAAGACATTTGAAACAAACGACTGATTCCTGGAAGGTGGATGAAACTTACATTAAAATCAAGAGAAAAGATATGTAATTGTACCGGGCAGTAGATTCCGAAGGAAATACAATTGATTTTTACCTCAGTAAAAAAAGAGATACCAAGGCTGCCAAAACTTTCTTTCAGAAAGCCTTGGCTACTTGTCATGGGACGATTCCTCGTGTGATTAACGTAGATGGAGATAAAGCCTATCCCTCTGCAATCCGAGAGTTAAAACAAGAAAACAGCTTACCATCAAGTATCTTACTACGGATCAAGAAATACTTGAATAATAGGATTGAACAAGATCATCGATTTATCAAAAAACGCATTTGGAATATGTTAGGCTTACAATCTTTTCGTACAGCGAAAAAAATGATTGCTGGATTAGAGGCCATGTATATGATCAAAAAAGAGCAAATAAATTTACAGGATCAGTCTGTCCGAAATCAGAATATCTTTATCAACCAACTGTTTGGATTAACGACATAATCAAAGAATCCGCTAGGAAACTAGGCTTCTTTTTTCATTTATGATCTTTTTGCACCAGAACCTGTAAAACCCCTCCAGTAAAGTGTTGTATATGGCATATACAACCATACAATAATGAATTCTGATTTACTAGATTTCATAGGTTGAGAAATATCTTAATGAATAATCTGCGTACGAAACAAGGATAACGAAAATATTTCACTTCAATTAATAAATTTTCCACAAAAAGAATAAACGCAATCCTTATGAAAGCGTTTATTCTTTGCGTTTATTTTTTTGAACAACAGAAAGGATTTCATGTCCACTTTTATCTTACTACACATTCCCATCGACAAGTATTGAGAAAACTCTACACATGAGATGAATAAACTCGAGTAATATTTATTCCATTGCAATTGCAACCGTACCGGTAGCAGAACAACCTGTTGTATACCCCTTATTACATTTTAAAACCAATAAATATTCCCCTTTACCCCATTTAGGTAATCCCCCATTTATACTCGTACCTTTTGGAACCATTCCGCTTTTCAATATTGTCCCATCTTTAATAATCTCATATTGTACGGGATACTGACTATTTTTTTGATTGGATACTTCCCATCCAAAATAAGAATAGTTATCTAAATAATAAGGTTCTGAAAATATAGTTCGATCTGTAGGGTTTAAATTTACAAATCCTTGTGCGGATCCTGTATGAGCCATCATAAAAAAAGAGAGTGAAAACAGTGAAATCCATTTTGTTATTTTTTTCATCGATATGTACTCCTCTTGTATGTAGAATTTGTGTAAAGAAATTTGGAATCTCTATTTAGGACGGTACTAGTTTGGGATGTTCGCACCTGTAAAGAATTGTGGTTAACAGAATCATTGTCCCGTCCTATCTATACTTTTGTAACTTCGTAACCGGAACCATACATGATTTTTGTATTAATTTGCTTTTACAATAGCAGACGAAGCTTGATCATTCCATGTTCTTTCTCCATCTCCCATACTATAATCCGTTAAATTTAGATAATTACCATTGTTCGCTATCGCCAATGCACGACCTTGTGCATTACTATGCTCATAAATTGTTGTATAATTACCGAACTTATGTGTACGTATGGACGACACATTATCATTACTAGCCGCATTAAAATTAGTTAAAATGACTGGATTCCTACCTGCATTTACATTAAATTGTGCACCTTTTAAATTGATGTCATGATAAAAGGTAGAATAAATTTGTGAAGATGATTGTAATGCTTTCGAAAAGTTAGGAGCAATTGGATGTTCCTTTACATAGGATTCAAACGCTATTTTATTATCGAATCCAACTATTGTAGTCTTTTCATTTCCTTCGCCTGGTGTTACAATCTGATAAGGCTGCGAGGAAGTATCAGCATACGCCGACGTATTAGATACACCAAATAGCATTGTTCCAGTTAATAAAGCGGTAGAAACTACACCCATAATACGTTTCAAACTCATCACTCCTATAAATAGAATACTTACAAACGTATTGTACAATGGAAAGATTCCCATAGTAAGCCCTTCATTTATTTCTCAATGATGTGTTCTTACAAAGCCCGCGAACAACGAAAGGAAACTCAAATATCCAAACAACGCTTTGCGAAGTAGTTTGGATATTTCGAGTACACGGCACACATGATTATCCGGAGATTATTAGTCCCATTCGGCACGATGAGTAAACAAAAGCAATCTGTATGACAAGCCACGAACCAGTTCATAGCAACTGGAACAGATCTTTGGAATATCCTCACTTCATAAGAGAATGTTCTCTACTTGATATAGATTTTGCTCTCTTATTAGAATTTGTTCTTTTTCATGTTTGCGAACTGGAAATAGGTATTTGGCATGCTTTGTGTCTAACTAAGCTGAGGAAGTACAAATGAAGAAGAAAAAAGTTAGACCCTTTCTTTCATTTGCGGAACAAAACATTTAGGTTCAGCAACTTATGAGTCAAAAGAGTTCCTATTGAGAAATAAATGAAGCGCTTACTATCGAGAGAAATCCATTATACAATGTATTCGTACTTATTCTATTTACAGGAGTGATGAGTTTGAAACGTATTATGGGTGTACTTTCAACGGTATTAGTAACTGGAGGATTACTTGTGCCTACTATTGATGCACAAGCTTCCACTGTACAAACTGAGGTTTTAGCTCAACAGGAAATGTCACAAAACTGGCAACGTCAGGATCGCTTTGATTACATGGTAAAATTACAACGTGGCCAAAGTTCTAGTCAGTCACCTATTTTTAATTTGGACGAAAGAAGAAATCATGTGCAATTTAAAATCATTAATGAGTCAAGGTTCAGTAATTTAGCATACAAATTATATAAAATGGAGAGAAATGGTCGAGGCCCTAATAGAGCCGTGGTAATTGAACGGGGTACAGTTGATAGGAATACAACAAAAATGTTTGATGAAAGATTCCAAAGAGGAGATTATTATGTAGAATTAGAATGTGATCGAGGCGGACATGGCGGACCAGGTCGTGGCGAATGTGAAGGAAGTGCATTTATTAATATCCTGGGAAGATAGTACTATCGCATAAATCAAGTGAAAGAAAAGAACAAACAGACTTTTCACGGTCTGTTTGTTCTTTTTCTATTTTACGTCGTCTTGCAAAGGATGTAACTCTTCATTATACGTTTTATCGAGACATCATTCGAACAGGGTCCGTTGCAAAGTTAGAAAAAATATAAAGAGGGTTATAAATTTGGGATAGGATTTAAGCAATCGCTACTAACTTTTGTAGTTCTTTGTACGCAGAAAAGACGGAATCTGATTCAAGACTTCGTCTCTGTTTATATAGGGCCTGAATCGTTTCAATCCCTTTTATGGTACGAGAAGCGTGTCGGATACTTTGAAATCCAGACGATTTCGCAAATCGACGTTTGACATGCCGATGATCTTGTTCAATCAGATTATTTCGATGTTTGATGGTACATTGTTTTGTATGTGTATAAAAATCGTCTTTCTGTAATTTTTTGAACGCACAAAGCAAGGCAGGCGCTTTATCTGTTGTGAGAACCGATGGTTCTCCAAAATGCTTGACCAATCTTTTCATAAAAGCAGACGCAGCCTGATGATCACGAGTTTTTCGAAGTTGAAAGTCCAATGTTTGACCATCACTATCAATGGCACGATATAAATAACACCATTTTCCTTTCACTTTGATATAAGTCTCATCTAAATGCCAAGCATGGTGTGCAACTTTGTTTTTCTTTTTCCAAATTTGATAGATTAGATTTCCATATTCATGGACCCAGCGCATAATGGTTGTAGGGTGAACGGAAACTCCTCGTTCTTTCAGGATCTCAGATACATCGCGATAACTTAAAGAAAAACGGCAATAGTAGCCCACGGCTACCAAAATAATATCTGTCTTGAATTGTTTTCCTTTAAAATATCCCATGTATCATTCTCCTCATCTCATTTTCCCCTCAGTTTAGCTCAGCTCAAAAAACTTTGCAACAGAACCCTCAGTATTTACAAATGGGAGGCATATGAAACTAGTAAACTTAAAAAAAGACACCGAAAGGTGGCTGAGTAGTTACAACATTTATTTGAAAAGATAGTAAATGCCTCTTATTATTACTGGTTAATGTCCGCTAACACTTTATTTCAGGATTTGGTTCTATTGTCACACAGGTCAATGTTACCAAAATATTTACTACAACTCCTTTTAAAAATGTACTACACAATTGTATTGAATGATACTTTTCAGTCCATGACAGTAACTCTGGCGCTCCATCTACAAAAACACCCTATTTTTTCTTATTCCCCTTTTCGAGGGGATGGGCAAAAACACCCAATCACGTCTTGCAAAATTTGGCGAAGACACGATACATGTTAAGGGGATCCCCTTAACATGTATCAAGTGATGCTTTGTTAAATCCGCAAGGTTTCAAAGTCTTCGCCACGCTTCACGTACAATAAAAGGAATTAAAACACTTCATGCTACATACAAACAAAAGAGAAGTCACATTCCAGACTTCTCTTTTCGACGACAATTATTTAGAACTGCTTAAACTACAATAGTATTTTGTAAACAGGCTTATGTTTTCTCAAACCTTATAACAGAATCCCTTTGTGCAAAAAAAAATTTAAATTAAGATAATAAAGCGATTAAGGCATCTAACCCAGCAGCGATAGTTGGTGGGGATGCAAGTAATCCACCTGCTATAAGTAATGCAAGTATAGGACCCAAATAAATCAACTCCTTTCATATATTTAAACAACTTTATAAATTTATAATAAATTAAAATGTTATTCAAGGGTACTTTTGTCTTATTGCAGGACAAAAGTACGGTTCTGATGCAAAAAATGAAGGTGATTGCAAATAATCTCTAAACCTTGGACATACTGATACTATTATTCTTAAAAAGGTGTGTGATCAGTATGAAAAAGGAAACTTTATTTAAATGGAAGCACTATCATAAATGAATAGAAAAACGATATGAAAATCGAAATGTTGTTAAGTAGTATATCGGCTGTGAAATCCGTTGTAATTCATTTCTGAATTGTGAAGAAGTGTAGATGGAAAGGTGTTTACATGTAGAAAAGTCATTTCGTTTTAGGAAGAGAGAATAAATATGGAAGCAAAATCGGAAATATATACACCGAAAATTGTGGCTGAAAATGTAGGGATTACACCCGATTTGTTAAAAGTATGGTCGAATGAGTTTAATATTCAAATAGGGAGAAGTCAGGGGGGCATCGTAGGTATTCCAAAGAGAATATAGAAGAGTTGAAATCAATTAAGGAAAAAATTCATATGCAAAAATGGACGTATGATCAAGTTCGTGCCTGGCGGAATGGCGAACTTGATTTATTTGTCGCAAAAGAGGAAAAAGCTGAACTAGAAAAGAAAATGGATCAGGTATTAGAGAATCAAGTGTTGCAACAACAATTTAATCAAGCGCTCATTCAAAAATTACATGAGCTCACGCATGAATTGGTGGTAACAAAAGAGCATTTTATGACTACTTCTGAAAGGCTTATAGAAGTAGAAAAAAGGAATATAGATTTAGAAGAAAATATTGAAAAGAAGTTAGAAAAGAGAAACCAATTGGTAGTAGAGAGTATGAGAGAAATACAAAATCAGAAATCAAAACGGAAAGGTATTTTCAGTTTGTTTAGAAAGTAAGCTCTTAACAAAAAGCCCCCTATTATAATAGAGGGTATCATTCATATTTTATTTGTAATGATGTCGATATTTGCTATATAATAGGGAGGATTAATGGATATGACTCCCAATATGCGGAGTTTAACATGTTTCACTTTTTTCATAGTAGCAGATTCAACAAAAATCAAAATCCCTATGGATAGCAGGTACACAATACTGACGTTGTATGATATGCCTGCTCCTTTTTTGTATAGGTAAGCATAGAAAAGTGCACAGTCTTGGCATGGGAATGGCCATAGAATGAGAGAGTAATGGCGAGGTATGTAAAGGGAATCCCCTTGAAAGTCACATGGATGTTTCATGCGATTTCAAGGGGATTTTGTGTAGGAATATATGCTGAATTTTCCAGTATTCCTCTATAGGGGTATATGGTACAATCAAATTGTTCCGTATATTCCATTATGTTGAATAACCATAACAAATGCCTACAAGTAGGAGGCATTTCTTCTTATTTTTCCCTTCAGGTAAGCTAACGACCTGAAGGGTTTTTATTGTTAGAAAAGGGACAGTTGGATTGGTTCTTGTTGTTCTTCTTGATTTGTACAAGAGATATGTCGATGGTATCCCGCCCCTAATCTTCGCTGAATTTCATCATCTAGTAGTTGAATAGCACGTTCTTGTGAGGCTGTATACATGACCACTTCTTGCGTCGGGTACATTTCTCCACTTGGTGCTACGATGGTATAAGAAAGTGTATAGGCACTGATTTTCAAAAAACGTCCTCCTTATTGCGCATAATAGTGAAAATAATAAAACACATATGTGATGAGGACACCTACAAATATGATACCGTATAATTTTAATCCAATTCGTGCGAATGTAGAAAAAATAGATAGTCTTTTTTTTAGAAATGTAAATAAAACACCAGCCAAGAATAAGACAACAGAACCACTTATGAGAAAACTAAGCAATATTTCTACCTCTTTTTTGTATATGCTGTATGATCGGTTATAGCTCTTCCAAATCTGTTTCCATAATGTATACAGGTGCGACATGTTCTTGTTCCAGAAGGGCTTGCAACTGTTTTTGGAGTTCAAATCCATCTCTCGGCTCTGCCAATAAAAAAGACTTTGAAAAGTTGCTTCCAGCCACAGCGTAGCTCACATCAATTAGGTACATATTCATTGTGCCACCTTTTCATAGTATTTGGTTGGAACTTGCTTATACTACTCATACCGTACGACTTGGCGTCCATCGATTCCAAGTTGGAAGAAGGACGCCATTTTCAGAAACATCTACAATACTAGTATATTCGAGTACCGTAACAATATATCCTGTTAGTTGCAGTGATGGCTCATAGCGGTAAGGAAATGTCACATAATCTCCAACATTGATATTGGTAGCGATTGCATTAGAATCCATAACCCATATCTCCAATCACGTAAGTAATTATGAATAGAATAATAGGGGTAAGAAAAGTACCGAAAAAGTATAGTTGAGACTCTTTACAACCATCAATTCCAAACCATTCACACAGTGCATGATATTTGGTGAGTAGCTTATCTTTTGGCGTCTGTTGTGGTCTTTCAGAATGTGATATAATGGCTTCATCATTTTTAATTTGTAAAGCGTTTGACATAGTTGTCATCCTTTCTGAATGGAAAATGGTATTGTAGAAAGTCCTCGCAGTCTTGGTGGGCGTTGAGGGCTTTCTATTACTTTCTTTTTTCTCTACCATAAAGACGTTCCATCGCTTCAACAGTGAATAAATATTCTCCACGTTTGTTCCCTGGTTTCAGGAAATATTTAATTAATCCTTGTGTTTTTAACTCATCTATCATAGGACTATTTTTAATACGCATTCTTAAGGTGGATTCGTTAATATTCCATCGATAGCTTGCTTCGTTAGTGGTCATAACATCTTGTAGTTTCATGTAATTCATATGCATCCCCTATATGTTGTAAATAAAGGTCTATTCTGCTCCTTTTTATATTTTATAGGTTTATTATAATGACTTATAAGTCATTTGTAAAACGTTATTTTTAAAAAATTCAAAATAGAAAGTCATATCGAAAACTATATTATTTCTAATTGAACAAACTTGAATAGTAAGATAAAATAATACGGTGTGACAGAATGTTTAAATAGAAATGGAGAGAAACATCGTATGTATTACAAATGGATTGATAAAATGGCATTTTCAAAAGCACATAAGGAGTTATTGATTCAGTTGTATAGCAATCAAATCACACGAAGAGAATATGATTCTTTGGTGAATGAGCTATATGTTTTAGATACAAAGGGAATCACAAAATAAAACAGTTCAAAAATGAATTTGAGAGGTTTTTTGAAGGGGAAATAGAAGGGAGAGGCTGTAATGAGGGGAAATAAAAAAGCAGAGCAAATACAGAAAATCATACTTATGCAAGAAGAAATCCGGCTATGGATTCAATATGTATTTCAGCAATGGGAGAGCAAGAAACAGGAACAGCGAAGTCCATTTCCTAAGATAGCATATACAGAGACAGTAGTATTTGAACGTTCAGAAGCATATCAAGAAATAAAACGACTTTCTGTAGGAATGATGCGGGACATGAAAACCTATAAAAGGGAAAAATTGTTGCTACAAATAACGGAATTGCATCAACATATGCAAAGTATTGTATCGGCCGTTCTAGAAACGATACAAAAATACTCTGTATCCTAATATAAAGTGATATCCCATTCAAAAAAATGTTGCAAGGGAACAGTAAGTAATAAAAAAGAGTAGCTAATAGTGGCTGCTCAAAATGGAATACATATTATGGATGATTAACAGTATTCTCATACAAACTGCACTTTATACAGAGGAGGCAGAAAATTATAGGTGTTTGTGTCCTTTGTCTAGTTTTATTTTAAACACGTTGTTTCAATTTGAATAGAAAATTGATATTGCTCATGTGATTCACCTTCTAACAAGGTAGCAAGGGCTTGCAATTGGTGAATAACCTTTTGTTTAGACTTGAGCCCTGCATAGTGGATATGAAAGGATTCTGGGATAGAGGCCTCTATCTGTTCTATAGGTGCTAATGGAAGCGTTGCAGGTTCAGGTTCTAAAATCACGGGCACATTTTGCATTGGAATGGTTGGTGGAAGTGTTTGCGTTTGAACTGGTTCAGTAGAATGAGTATATTGCAACTCAGTAGGTATATCTTCTTTGGGAGTAGTCGTTTCCTTTCCTTTTCGTTTTACCTGCATGTTCCCTTGGGTCGTAATCTCAAGTTTTTTATACAAATCATAGAGTTTATTTTTATAGGTTCTTAATTCTTCTAAAATTTCTTTGCTTGAAAAGTGCTCTTTCCAGTATTGTAGGCGCATCTTTTGTTCTTCCACAGGTAAAGTTTCTAAAGAAGCTAGTGGTAAGAATGTGTTTAATTCTTCTATGCGTAATGTTTCAGTCAATAGAATCACTCCTTAAAAAATGGTATGGGGTATAGATTCGATAAAAGGACGAAATTCCTTTTGAAAAAAGAATGAGAGTGGTAGTTCGAAAATGTTTTTGGTGAAAAGTAATGGAAGGAAAAATTTCTGAAAAATCAAAAATCTATCGCATCTATATACGTTCAACGTTATAATAAGAAAAATTCTTTATTAGGGAAGGGGATTTATACATATGGCAATCACAATCGCTGTGTTAACATTTTTAGGAGCTGTTATTCCAGCAGCTGTAGAATTATTAAAAGTACTAGGTACATAGTCTAATCCCATCTTTTTTATCTTGTCATATATAAAAAAGTATGATAGATTATTACATTGTTCCGGAGTAATTAGCATATGAGTACCTGTTCAGTAAACATGTGCTTGCTCATCATCCTGATTGGTACGCCTTGGTTTTGATACCAAGACGTACTTTTTGTTTGAAATCCTTGTAAAGGACTTGAAAAAGATTGCATGGTGGTTGTTTTTGTCCATCTGTTTTAGAAAAAGAAAAGTCATATAAAATATACCAATGAGCTGTTGAATAGGTATCACAAGGATAGAACATATTTATAATATGTTTTCTGCCACTTCGATTCCAAGTAACGATCGTACATGTTCCATATGATTCGCTATTGAAACTGAGGATGAACCAGCAAATAACAATCCAATGGCAACGCCATCATTTGTCGTGATTAAAGAGCCAGAATCTCCTCCGGAAGAAAGGTTTGTTGTGACAATTTGATCTCGAAACCGTGCAACCCTACCACTTCCGTAATTCACATCTACGGTCGCGTTTACTGCAGTGATGACGCCATGTGTATGATTTGTGGTCCGTCCCACTTTCATGACTCGTGTACCGACGGTAACATTTTGTTTTCGTCGCCAGCCTTGCACAGAACCCATCCAATGAATCGAACGATCTATCTGATGAAAAGGTGCTTCTGCAATCGCGGCATCAACGAGATTGTTTTGATTTTCAAGTGGTACCTGTGAAGAAAAGGTAATTGGGATAAACCTTGATAAGGTTGCAATTCGATCCGCGGGATCGTTTCCTCCATCAAGTGGACCCGGTTGTAAAATAGCATCGCCTATGTTCGCGTTATTACTATTCGCTAATACATGATTGTTACTTAATATATAGTATCGGCTTGGGATACCATACCCATGTGCTGGAGGATTGGTAGAGCCATTCGGTAATATATCATATACGCAAGTAGCAATCGTACCTGCCGTCACATTTCGGTGTGCAACACTATACCCCCCTTTGGCTGGGCGAACTCGACTGGAAAGAGCCTGTGTATCAAATTGTAATGTTTGTTGATTCCCGGCAAATAAATATCCTGTTTGAATCACGTCTGTTTTGATTCCATGTATTTCTTTTGGAATGACTTGGTTCGTTTCCAATGTTTCAACAGGTAGTTTTTGGTCTACAAATACAAGTAAAGAGGGTGTGCCTGTCATAACCCCGTTTACCTGTTGAATACCAGCTCCAATACCTGTTACATTTCGAAACTGTAAGAAATCATCCTCTACACTTTGTTGCACTTTTTGAATGTCTTGTTGTTCCTGAACCGTCAACACCTTTATATTTGAATGTTTTCCCATAACACTCTCCCCCTTATCCCGTGTAATGATTTGTAATGGTCCCCACTTCTATAATTTTCGTGGGGTATGTTTCTAATTGTGTAGGTATTTGTTCCGCTACTTTTAATTGAGAACGTGGTATTTTTTTCGAAACAAATACTTGAATCACTTCTTTTCCTTGTATAAATCCCATTCCTACTCCTACAACATAAGGCAAACGTAATAAATCTGTTTCATATTTGCGCACAACTTGTTCTAATTCCATCGGACCGCTCCTTCTTCATTTAGATGATACATTCTGTTTGTCTTCGATGGGTTTAAAAAATGGTGTATGACACCACTATAAGTATTTAACTATGCTCCTGCATTTTCCTTCTTGAAGCATACAGGAGAAAGAAAAAAGAGGACCTTTTATAGAAATGTCCTCTAAAAACATATGTCTTTTGTGAACAAACGAACATACAGCCGATATACTTATCACGTTACTTCATGATTTACATGTTGATTTCCAATGGAGAAAGTTTCCTATCTGTGTCTGTTTCTACAGATTGTCCAGAAAGTGTTGTACATTCTTGAAACACAAATTGTTTACAGCCCTTACATTTGGATGTCTCTAATTTTTGTAGTGCAAATTGTAATGCTAATCCTGTACGTGTGAAAAAGTGTTGTTCTCCAATCCTTGCGTATAACCCTGTTTGATGGAATAGTTCTTTCGGTTGATGCTGGATGCCTGAAATTAAAAGGGTTCCTTGTTTTTCTATCATCTTCTTTCGAATGTGCTCTACTGCGGACTCTGCCGAAGTATCCATAAAAGAAACGTTCCCCATACGTAGGAGAAGAATGTGAGCGTTAGATTGTAGGGATGCTTCTATAGACGTTTCGAACTCCTTTATGGTACCGAAGAATAAGGGACCTTCTACGGTGAAGATACTGATTTGCGGACAATCTTTCCCATTTGCGACGATGTCTGACTTGACATAGGAATCTACTGGATCTGGCAATACTTTTCGAACATGCAAGGACTTGCTCATTTTTCCAATAAACAGAAGGAATGCAAGGAGTAACCCCACGCTTACTCCGGTTGTAAGATCTGTGAAAATGGTTAATAGGAACGTCAATACAAGTACCAGGGTGTCCCCCGTTTTTGTTTTCAAAATATGAATAAACTCATGCTTCTCACTCATATTCCAAGCAACGACCATTAAGATCGGTGCCATACTAGCCAGTGGAATATGAAAAGCCAGCGGAGACAGAAATAATAATACTAGTAATACTACTATTCCATGTATCATGCCTGATACGGGAGAAGTCGCTCCATTTCTAATATTTGTTGCGGTTCTAGCAATGGCACCCGTCGCAGGAATGCCGCCAAATAACGGTGCCACCATATTAGCAATTCCTTGTCCCACCAGTTCTTTATTACTATTATGTTTGCTATTTGCCATGTTATCTGCGACCATGGCAGATAACAACGATTCAATCCCACCTAAGGCAGCAATGATACAGGCTGCTGGAAGTAACATAAGGATGTTATCCCATGTAAAGGCAGGCATTTGGAAATCTGGTAGCTGATGTGGAATATCGCCGTATGTAGTCCCAATCGTTTCAATTTGATTCGGAAATAACAGGGTTGCTAGCAAACTTGAAATGACCAACCCTAATAATGCGCCTGGAATTCGAGGTAACCATTTCGTAGCTGCGATCACAATCCCTAAGCAAAGAAAAGCGGTAAGGATACTATATGGATTCATTTCTGAAATATTTGTCCCAATTTCTTTCATGTTATAAAAAAAGGTTTCTTGCTTTTCCAGGTGATGAAGCCCTAAAAAATTTGCAATCTGTCCGGAGAAAATAATGACAGCAATCCCGGTTGTAAAACCAATCATGACAGGTCGCGGAATAAAAGTGATAAACCTGCCTAGTTTGCATACGCCCATAATAACAAGTAAAATTCCTGCCATAAAACCAGCAATCAATAAGTTTTCATAGCCATATTGCATCACAACGCCGAGTAAGATAGGTACAAATGCACCTGTGGGTCCTGCAATCTGGTATTTCGATCCACCAAATACGGATACGAGAATCCCTGCGATAATCGTCGTATAAAGACCATATTCAGGTCGTACCCCACAAGCGATCGCAAATGCCATTGCAAGCGGAATCGCTACAATCCCTACAACCAATCCTGCTAGCATAT
>NZ_JBFPJH010000301.1:0-3905 GCF_040838255.1 Bacillus sp. C30
TATTAATAGATTTCTATATATTCTCTTTAATCTACTAACAACATACATCCAGCTAATATTGGTGTCATAATCATCGAAAACCTTAGAAGCATGCGAGGTGCATAATTTGTAAACTTAGCTCCTATATATGCTCCTAACATTGTCCCGATTAAAACTTGTACTAATAATACATAATCTAAATACCCTTCCGAACTATATCCAAACCCACCTCCAATTGCGATTGGTAATATAACGAGCAATGTCGTCCCTACAGATTGACGGATTGTTAAACCTAATAGAACCATTAATCCGAGTTGGATAAAAGGTGCTGAGCCAATACCAAATGCACCTGCTAAAATTCCAGTCACCAATCCGAGGAATATACATTTAATCACGTTATCTTTCGAAAGTTCTTTATGCCCTTTTAAAGACGACTGTGATCTTTTTTGAAACATAATCAACCGAATAAACATAAAAATTGCCGATAAAAATAACATACCAGCTGTAAACCAATGCAACAGATGTGCTGGTATTAACGAACCAAACTTTGAACCAATAAAGGAACCAATCGCGCCAAATCCCCCAACAACTCCGCCTATTACAAGCACAACATTCCCTTCTCGGTAATGACTTACTACTCCAGATAATGTCGTAAATGCCATCGCAGTTAAAGATGTTGCAAGAGCAACATGAATAGGGATATGGAATACTAGAGTGAGTATCGCGATGATAAATCCTGCTCCCCCTGCTCCGACAAATCCTAATAAAACTCCCATTAATAACATTGTTATAATAATTGCCACATAATTCCCCTCCAATATCCCAATTATCTATCATATACACACTTCTATACAAACAAAAAGCACCCTAAGCGGATGCTCTGACTACTTTTCTTTATTGATAATATGTACTTAATCTTGATTAATTAAAATAACAGCTGGACCAGAAACAACTACTCCGGCCACTTCTATCTTTTCAAATTCCATCACTGTAATAGATATAACCCCTTCTCTTTCCATCAATTCCTTACTCAGGACTTCAGTCGGTATTGATTTCACCGTCCTACCTCCTTTTCATTTTATACAAAATTACAAAAAACTACCCAATGCATCTAAATATATGCATCACCTCCGCTTTCATTCCTTATTCCAGTCAAAATTCACATCACCTTTCTATAACATATTGAAAAATAAAAAAGCACTCGCCAAAGCGAATGCCTTTCCATTATTTACTCTCTATTACTTTTAACATTCTATTAATAAATGCTGCCGATTCCCCACGTGTTGCAGAACCTTTTGGCATAAACTCATTATTCTCATTCCCTTTTACGATACCTAACCCATAAACACGTTGAACCGCCTGTTTATCATACGCTAAATTTTGATCCGTAAATGGTAATGGAACTAAATTACCTTTAATATTTTTGAATTGCAATGCACGATCAATCATAATGACAGCTTCATCACGTTTAATCGTATCATTCGGAGCAAATATATCATTTCCTCGTCCACTTATAATCCCAGCACTAGCTGCACGATTAATACCATCTACTAGCGATGGATGAGCTGTGCTTAAATCTTTGAAATTCGATTTCCCCTCTGGTAATTGCAATGATCTTGAAACTAAATTCGCAAATTCACCACGTGTTACAAGACGTTCTGGCCAGTAAGAACCCTTCCCGTCTCCAACCATAATACCTCTTTTATCTAATTCACGAATATCTGCTTCATACCAACCGCCAGTTATATCATCTTTATGATTCGCATCATAATAAGCTTTCGTTCCCTGTAAAAATGGCTCCCACGCATTATTCCTTATCATAATGGCCGGACAATTCTTTCCGCTCCAAAATTGATGTTTTTTTACATTTTCTAAAGGAATATTTAATTCCCCCATTAAATAGGCTGCTAGTTTGCGAGCATTTTCCACAGCTTTATTATAATCACCATCTTGATTGACAGCAATTTCAATTGCAATTGATTCTCTGTTACCGGTTCCTTCTGATCCATCTCCAGCATGCCAACCATTTTCATTTAATGGTAGATGTTGATAAATTTCTTTATCATCTACTGTAAAATGCCAAGATGCTGAACGATCAGTCGTTCCTGTTGCTTGACTGTATAAATATTGTGCATGGTTTCTAGCATTTGCTCCAACACTATAATTATCTGTCTCATGAATTGTAATGTATTTTGGTTTCATCGCATAACCTGGACGAATATTTTCATTACCTGTTGGTACAATCATTTCCTTTAATGGTACACCGTAAATATTCGTTGTTTTCTCTTCTATTGGTGCAGTATACATAACCGCTGCACGTTTCGTACGAGTTGGAGTTGTGCTTTGAATAAGAGATGCTTTTGTACCCTCAAATTTTGCTGAAGGTGCATAAATCCATTTCACCTCATTATCTATTTGGACTTGGAACCACTCTCCAACTTGTCCAATTGCAATAATTGTTTGCGGTTGTAACACTTTCTCGTCTTTATATGAATTAAATGGTGCGGAATATGTAGCTGTCTCTTCATTAATTACTAATTTTTCGTTTGCCAAGTGATAAACTTCCTTAACCTCTACATTTCCTTCACTACTTTGTATCCACCCAGCTCCAGATTCTGTTTGTATATAGTAAGCGTTTCCTTTTTGTTTTTCGGCTTTCACTACTTGATTAGAAAGCTGAACACCTGTCGCTTTTTGTAACTCAGCAGAATCAAATAAAGATGCTGAACCTATTATATGTACAAAAAAATCTCCTTGTACTTCATTTGTTATTCCTTTGCTCTCTCCACGTCCATCTTCATCTTTCATATGGCTTTCAATACTTTTTAATGCTTGCTCGTCTGTTGAAATTGTTACGGTCTTTTCTACTGTGTCTGCATAGGAAAAACTTGGAATCGTTACCATACTAAATACAATTGATGCAGCTAAAACATTATAAAATTCTTTTTTCATACTAATTATTTAACACGTTTATATCTTAATTCGTGTTAACTTCCCTCCCTAATCTAAAATATTTAAGGCTATCTAGCAGACTTCTAAACTAAATAACCCTTTACAATATAACAAACTCTATCTCATTCGTATAGATAGGAATGACTACTATTTGCCTACTTTTTCTATATTGGAATATAGAAAAGAAGCTATAAAAGATATAGCTTCTCCTCTCACTATTTCAATCTCGTTGTACCTTATACTCTATAACTCTACCATCTTTATCAAATTGCAAAACAAGACATTCACTATCTATAGGAATGAAACCACGTTCATTCCCAAGATAGTATAGTGTAGTAATTCCCGTTTCCAAACTGCTTGTTTTCGTAGGGGCCCCTAACAATTTTGTAATTTCCTCGTTTGATTTCCCTATCAATTTATGCTCCTGTAATAGGTCATCTACCATATGTACTCGTTTTTCTTCATAATTTAACCACCGATCCTGATTAAAATTTGAAGTGTATTTATTTATACTTAATTGTACGGTGCATACTAGCAATGGAATGAGACCTACCATCATTATAGTGAACAGTTGTTTCTTACCTTTATCACGTCTTGCCGAAACATGTAAGATAGACTTTTGAATAATAACTAATAAAATAAAAGGCATTACTACCACCAAAATACTCATTACACTCAATGACACATGAACCATATCAATAACGAAAATAAACGCAATGTACATTAATATATGCAAACAAAAATAAATGTACAACATTCCCCACAATATAGAGCTTTTACCTTTCTCCACCCAAATAACACCTACTTTATCCCGCTATTTGCGGGCAGTTAGACTCCCACCTCAAAATTCGGCTGTAAAGGGTAGAAGTCGGGTTGCCCATAAACCCCCACTAATTAAAGTTTTACTTTATTTTTCACTTCGCAACATAATTCATCTGGCCAATCATATCTCTAATCTTTTGTAGTTCTCGTGC
>NZ_JBFPJH010000302.1:0-3897 GCF_040838255.1 Bacillus sp. C30
GTATAATATACTTAAATTAAATAAAAGTAAACTATTTTATATTTCAAGGTGGTTTTATATATGAAAGAAAATGAAGATATACAAACGAAAGAAGTAATTCAGCAAGTAGGTCAGCTATTAAGACAAATTCGAAATGAACAAAAATTAAGTTTAGAAGAATTAGCCCAAAAAACAGGAGTTAGTAAATTAACATTAGGGAAAATTGAGAGAGGCGAAACGAATCCAACGTTAGCTGTCATTTGGAAAATAACGAAAGGGTTATCGATTCCTTTATCGAGATTAATGGTTGTTGGAGAACCTGTAGCTGTTGCGCGCTGCGGAGAAGGATTTGCAGTAGATGTAGGACAAGCATGGCATTTAGAAACGATGTTCCGTTACACGAAAGAAACAGGGATGGAAATGCACCGTGCTTGTTTAAGAGCGAATAGTATATATGAACCGGAAGCTCATCATGAAGGAGCAATTGAGCTTGTAACAGTAATGAAAGGGAAAGTTTCTATTCAAGTTGAGAATGACGTATATGTGCTAAATGAGTTTGACTCCATTCAGTTTGAAGCTAATAAGAAACATAGTTATAAAAATGAAGAGGATGAAGTAGCGGTATTACATTTAACGATGAAATATTCTTCATGAAAAAATCACCTATAGAAAAGAATTCTATAGGTGATTTTTTATATGCTCTTCTTAAGTATATGGAATGATACCAGTTAGTACGCGCGTGGCATAAGTAATAAACAAATAAAATAAACTAAAAATCCCGTTCCAAAACATAGAATAGCAATGACCCAAATAATACGAATGAGAGTAGAGCTAATATCAAAATATTCTCCTAAACCACCGCATATACCAAATAACATTTTATCAGTTTCGGATTTATATAACCTCTTCGACATATTATGATCCTCTCCTTTTTATATCACCGCTGTTATGTATGAGTGATACAGTGTACTTTTATTCTATATGGAAATTTATGAGAAGACCATTAGGTTATATTACATTTTTTTGTAGAGTGATTCGTTTTTTACAATTCAGATGCGAAAGTATAAATAAAGTGAATCTCTATGTAATGTTATGGTGGTTTGTAATAAAAAAAGGCTCTAGGTAGGAAAGTTTAAACTACCGAAAGGGCCTAAGGGTTTATTTATATGTAGATTGTTTATGTATCCAATGTGAGAAGGTATAAAAAATACCTAATGAAAGGGTAACGATCATGCTAATCCAAATGCTTGTTAAGGGGTTGATTAAGAAGTAAGTTACATAGCCAGAAAAAGCACCAATAATTGAGATGATGGGTATAATAGTGCTGATTTTTTGTTTGCTGAAAATAAGGAATAATATCGTGATGATAAGAGATGTATAAAGAATACCAAAGAAAAAGATGATTTCTAAAATTGTATATTGTGTAGTAGTAGTAATGAAAAAAGCTATAAATCCGATAGCCATGGGAACAAAGTGAGTATTATGCAATTTAGGAGGTACCTTTGCACTTACTGTCGGTATAAAGTCCCGAATTAGTTTTGTAAATCCATGTATCCAGGCAATAAAGCTGGAAGTTATTGCGCTTAAAGAGCCGATAACGAGCAAATAAAATAAAATAGTAAACTCGATCTTCTTTGGAAGTTGAGCTAAAAGGTCGTATAAATGATCTAAGCTGCCACTAAAGATAACTATCATAATTAAAGAAGCGAATGCTAAAGGAATGGTAATCCATATAAATCCTGATAGTAAGTAGGTTGGAATAATTTTCTTTTTGTGAATACGGAAAGCTTTATCCCAAGATGAGGGGCTTATTAATACCCTTCCCGTTTCAATTAAAATCCCAGCGATAAGAAAATATATTCCGTTTATATTTTCATAAAATAGCAAATAAGGGTGGTATAAGCGAATGCCATCATATACATGAGTGATTCCATCTTGTACAAAAAAATAAATTGGAATAATGATCATGGTAGAAAACATTAACACTGTTTGAATGATAGCCATTCGAGTAAATAATTTAGTGTTACTTAACATTACAAAAATTGTACAAAGAGCAATGAAAAGAAAGGCTCCCAATACATATGGAATATGGAAAAAGACATTAAGTAAAATGCTAGCAACCTTTGTTTGAATGAACATACTTTCTATATTTAATAGAATAAGAAAAAAGCATACAATGATATATCCCGTGCGAGAAAGCTTATATGTTAAATAATCGTGAATAGATTTGCCCTCTGGGAAAGTAGAACGTATTCTTTTAATTGAAAATCCAAATAAAATGAGGGTGAAAGGTCCGATCATAGCATAAAGAATTCCAGCAATTAACCCATAATTGATAATAGATTCGGGTAAGGCAAGCGTTGATATACTTGCGACCCATTTAGATAATAAAAGAACAGTGCCAGTTCCGATACCTAATTTTAAAGATGTGATAGCAGAGTTGTTTTTTGCCACGATTTATCCCTCACCTCTATATTCTTTCGGAGTCATTCCAGTCATTTTTCGGAATACCGTGCTGAAATAATGCTGGCTATTAAAACCGGATTGTTCAGAGATTTGAGAGATACACCAATTTGGATGTTCCGTTAAATATTTTTGTGACATTTCAATGCGATATTGCATGATATATCCGGAAAATGAAATCCCTACCTCTTCATGAAAACGCCGACTTAAATAAGTTGGATTTGTATGTATTTTAGCCGCAATTTCTGCTAAGTGTAGCTTTTCATGAAATGCTTCGTGAATGATGTCTAATGTATCCTGAATGATACGTGAGTAAGAAATGTTGTTGGAATTCCCTTTATACTTTTGTAATACACCAACGAGTTCTTTTTCTATGATTGGCTTTGTTATATAGTCGAATAGATTGTTTTGCATAGTCGAAATTTTGATATGCTGTCACGATGATGATGTCCATATTAGGACTACTGGATTTTAGTTTTTCGCCTAGTTGTAATCCGGATATTCCTGGAAGATGAATATCTAAAAGTGCTAAATGAATCGGGAATTTTTCACTTATAGTTAAAGCCGCATTTGCATCTAAAGCTAGATGTAGTGTCCAATTAGGAAATTGACGGTGAATGAGAAATTCTAATTGTTCCAGTTCTAATGGTTCGTCATCTACTAATAGCACGTTCATTTTTGTATTACCTCCTCTGTATTTTTTTCTGTGATGAAAGGCCATGTTATTTCTACTTTTGTACCGTCCTCTTGCTTAGAGATGAAAGAGAACGTAGTTTGTTCTTGAAAGAATAACTGAAATCGTTTTTTTATATTCTCAAGCCCGTATCCACTTTCTTGTGTAGAGGAAGTAAATAGTTCGCTTTGGGAACCGTTGTCGGATACTTGAAGTGTAATCCGATTATTTGTACTGTATAAACGAATATTCAAAATTGCTTGTCCAGCTTTTTTTTCAAGACCATGTTTAAATGAATTTTCAACTAACGTTTGAATAACGAAAGGTGGGATGTAGGCATTGTGTAAGTCATTAGAATAGGTAATACTTACTGAAAGTCTAGAGCGGAATCGCATTTTTTGAATCTCGATATAATAATTCGTGTACGCCAGTTCTTCGGATACAGGAATTAATAAATCTGTTGTTTTATATTTTCCTTTTAAAAAGAGCGAAAAGATCTCGAGCGATTGGACAACTTCATCTGTTCTTTGTAGACGGGCTAAGCTTAAAATTGTATTTAATGTATTAAACAAAAAGTGAGGCTGAATTTGTTGTGTAAGTTGATGGTATAAAGACTTTTGTAGCTCTCTTTCTAGCGCCATTTTTTTCTTTTCACTTTCTAGTAAGTCGATTCGTTTTTCAAAGATAAATAAAAATAATAAAATAATAGCTCCAAAAATTGGAGCTAAGACAAGTATAGTTATTAATACGGCAAATCCTTCGTAAGTTAACATATATACCTC
>NZ_JBFPJH010000303.1:0-3888 GCF_040838255.1 Bacillus sp. C30
AATTCCTAAAAAAAACCATAAACAAAAAAATTTAAGATAAAATAAAATAAGCGGGAAAATTGAATTTGGAAAAGAAATTCATCCTCTTTTCAAACTGGCAAATCAAATTTGGCTTAAATAAAAAATTCCTACGGAAAGAATTAAATCCTACGTTTCTTAGTAGAATATTATTCTGTGTATAAATTAAAACGGTTTGATGAATCACTTGTTTATATTTATTTACTGTGCTTTATTTTTCATCGTTATCAAAGAATGAATGATAATTTGATTAATGGTTTTATTTATAAGATAAGAAAATACAACGATGATATTCTGTCCTTTGCGAAAGACCAGATATATACCTATTACACAGAAAACCAGGGGGATTTCAAGAAAGTAGGAAAGGTTTTACAAGTTATAGTAGATGAAAATATTTCAGATAATACAGTATTTAAAGACATTCAAAAACGTGTATTTTCTATCCTAGACCGTCAAAAATTAACTGAACTAGCAAATCAAATCCTGGATAATTCGAAGATAGATGAAAAAGCGCTCCGTTGGGAACGTATTGATGCATTAGCTTTACAATTCAAACGACAAATTCGTCCTATTTTTATGATGGTTGATTTTGTTACAACAGATATGGATGACTCTCTTATGGATGCAATAAATTTTTAAAAAGAAGTTTTTACGAAACGAAAAACCTTAACCAAATATGATATCGAAGATATCCCTCAAGCCTTTATAACAAATAGCAACCAACGTTATCTTTACACTAAAGATGATTCTCATTCAAAACGTTTACTAATAGATCGATATGAATTTTTAATTTATTATTCCTTATGGCATCAGTTGCAATCAGGAGATATATTTTGTAGAGATAGTATACAGTATAGAAGTTTTGAAGATGATTTAATCGATGAAGGTAAGTGGGAACAAAAAGAGAGTATCATTCAAGATCTCCATTTAACTATCCTACAACAGCCCATTGAACAATATTTAAAAGAACTGGAAAATAAATTGGAAACTCGTATTACTTCAATCAATAAACGAATTACTTCGGGGAAAAACAAACATGTTCAAGTAAAAAAACATAAAAATCATAATTCCTGGACACTTCCATATACTCGAGTTTCAGCTCCTATTAATCATGCGTTTTTCGATGTATTGCCACAAATTGATATGAGAAGTATTCTGTACTTTGTAAATCAACAATGTAATTTTCTAGATAACTTTGAACATATCCTAGGACGCTATGCAAATCAAAATGCAAATGATACTATTCTTATTCCATGTCTAATAGCTTGGGGAACAAATATGGGATTGTATAGAATGGGGGAAGTTTCTGATATAGATTATTCAAAACTAGCAACTACATCATCTAATTTTATTCGATTAGAAACATTAAAAGAAGCGAATGACTGCATTAGTAATGCAACAAGTAAACTTCCTATTGTTCAATATTATAATATTGATGATTTCGTCCATTCGAGTAGTGACGGTCAAAAATTCGAAACACAGATTCATACGCTACAGTCCCGTCATTCCTCTAAATATTTTGGAATGAATAAAGGAATTACTTCTTATACAATGGTGGCCAACCATATTCCGATTCAAGCAAGAATTATTGGTGCGAATGAGCATGAAAGCCATTATGTATTCGATATTTTATACAATAATACAACTGATATAAAGCCTAATATTCATTCTACAGATACACACGGAACAAATGAGGTTAATTTTGCTATTTTAGATTTATTTGGTTATCAATTTGCACCAAGATATAAGGATATTCATGCAACAATATCTCGAAATTTATATGGGTTTCAACATCCAAGCCAATATGAAGAATTACTTATCAAACCTTTACGGAAAATCAATAAAGAATTGATTATGAAGGAATGGGACAATATTAAACGGATTATATTGTCTCTGGCTTTAAAAACGACTACTCAAAATGTTATTGTTCGAAAGTTAAGTTCTTATGCCCGAAAAAATCAAACGAAACGTGCATTATGGGAGTATGATAATATCATCAAAAGCCTATATTTTTTAGAATATATTGATTCGTTACCATTACGTCAAAATGTTCAAAAGGCGCTAAACCGTGGGGAAAGTTATCATAAATTACGTCGGGCTGTATCTTTTGCAAACTTTGGAAAACTTCGTTTCAAGACTGAACAAGATCAGCAAATTTGGAATGAATGTAGTAGGTTGTTAACCAATTGTATTATTTACTACAATGCAAGTATCTTATCGAATTTATTAACGAAATCTCAGAATAAAGGTATCGAGATGAACATATTAAAGTATATTTCACCGGTTGCTTGGCAACATATCAATTTTTATGGTCGTTATGAATTTAGCAAATCCCCAACAGTAGTAAATTTAGAGACAATCTTTGAGGGTATCAATGAAGATGACATTTTAACCAGGTTAGTGACAGAGCATGTAATTGAAGAAGAATAAGACAAAATATAATTTGGTATATTTTGTCTTATTCCCCCTTTTCGGGGGATGGGCAAAAACACCCCCTTTAGAAAAAGATTGAAAAGAATGTTTATACAACACAAAAAGACGAGAATAATCTCGTCTTTTTGTATGGTGATCAAAGTATAACCGTGTCTCTAATAATATTATCTATTTTTTGGTTTCTCATACCTAAAGGGATTTCATAAATAAAATAGAATCAATTATTTGGAGGTGAACCCAATATGTCACGCGATATATCTTCGATACAACGTATCTATAGTCCAAAAGAAATGGCAAAGCTTTTAGGTATAGCCGATACCACTGTTAGAAAGTATTCCCAAGAACTAGAGAAAGAAGGATACCATATATATAAAAATGAAAAAGGACATAGAGGATATTATGATAAAGACATTATTCTATTTAAACAAATTATTGAAATAGCTAAGCACCCCGATATGTCGCTTGAACACGCAATAAAGGCCGTTGTATCAACACAAGTATCATCGGGAATATCGGTATCCGATATTCAAAAAGCAACAGATAAAAACTATATCACTAAAGAAGATTTTAAAGCATATCAAGAAAGACAAGAAGAGTATTATCAAGCTCTCCTAAAACAACAAAAAGCCCAAAATAGATATCTTCTAGAACAACTACAAAAAAGAGATGAATATATTATCTCGAGATTAGAACAAAGAGATCACGATTTAATGACCGCTATTAGAACGACACAAGAAACAAAAAAAATTATAGCTGCTACTAACCAAAAACAAAAATGGTGGAAATTTTGGGGCAATTAATGAATTTTCTTTAAAAAGTATACACGATTTTATATAAAAAAATAGATTTGTCGAAGTGTAGGGAATCCAAAAGCTTGGTAAAATGCGAATCAACAAAAGCCCATGGGAGAGTAAGGGGAAGACATTATCTTCTCAATCGATAATAGGGCGTTATTTTAACCTCACATGAATGTTTATACAACACAAAAAGACGAGAATAGACTCGTCTTTTTGCGTGTCATGGATGAATAATAGGCAGTGAAGGCTCCTCGTCCTTCTGTAATAATATAAACCATTTTTGGTTTATAATACCAGGTAGTTTTTTCATTTTTAGATTACAATTTTTCTTGTTAGAGATAGTATTAGCACGAAAAAAACACTACCGTCACAGGTTTATAAAAATAAAAAGACGAGATTACTCTCGTCTTTTTATTGATACTCAATAAGAGGTTGTAAAGAGACTATGTCTCTTTACAATATTACAACCTATTTTCGGTCATAAAAACCAAAAATATTGCATTTTTAAAGTTTTAAGGCACTCTTTATTTTTTTGTCTGCGGGCTTATTGAAAAAAGCGGGCTGTTAATTTACGTCGATAATATTGGTAAACTTAAACGTATTCTTATGATGAAAAGCATCCGTGCAGATGACTTTCTTT
>NZ_JBFPJH010000304.1:0-3877 GCF_040838255.1 Bacillus sp. C30
GCTGTTCAAGAACTAGAGCAGAAACATGATGCAGAAATAGAATCATTGAAAGAAAATCACAAGGCAGAAATGGAAAGTATGAATACACGTATGGAAGCACTAGAAACATTAGTTCAAAAATCAATTAGTTAAAACAGAGGGAGCAGCAAACGCTGGTCTTTTTTATTTTGTATAAAGGAGTGATTTTATGACATTCAAAACCTATGAAATTAACGTAGATTTAGTAAATGATACATCCACGACTAGTGCCATTCGCTTTTCACAGAATGATAAAAATTCCGCGAAATTGTTACTAACAATAACAAATAAAGGTGCAGAACTTGATTTAAGTCAGGCGAAAGCAGTACGTATTACATTTGAAAAATCAGATGGAAAAATAGTATTTCAGCAAGATTGTGAAGCGATTAATGCGATGAAAGGAAAATACCAAATTGTATTAAAAACTCAAACTCTTGCAGTTCTAGGCAACGTATATGGGCAGGTGCAGATTCTTGAAGGTGATAAAAAGATAGATTCGCAGTTGTTTGTATTTACTGTTAAACGCTCATTATCAAGTAATGAAGCAGTCGAATCTACAAATGAGTTTACAATTATTCAAAAAGCAATTGAAGCAGGAGAGAAGCTTGAGGGTGTAGATATCCAAGCGATTGTTGAATCTAAAGAAACAGCAGAACAAGCGAAAACAGCAGCCGTGCAAAATGCTACTCAAATTGGGATTTTATCTGAAAACGTAGCAACTGCTAAAGTGGAAGCGACTACAGCCAGAACAGAAAAAATACCAGCTACGCGCTTAAACGATAGTGATATTCCTTCAAGTAAACTAAAAACTTCAACTGATGCGGATAAACTTAAGCTTATTCATTTGTCTGATGAAGTAAAACAAGCTATGGCTGGAACTACACCAATTAATGCGAGTGTAGCTAATTTTGGAGTTACAAAAGAAAAAGTTGCTTTTGAAGCATTAGATGATAGTAAATTAGACTTTGGTGTTATCCCTGTTGTTAAAAGTAAAAACTTATATCGCACTGACAAACTCATTAATGACAAATGGGTTATGTTCTCGGACGGTAAAATCTATAGTAATACGTCGTATACAGTTACAGACTTTTTACCAGTTCTTCCTAGTACAAACTATTGTCTTCGTGTAACAGATCAAATTGCATTTTATACTGCGGACAAGGTATATATTAAGGGACACGATGGAGGAACACCTAATCCGATTACTTCTCCTGCTAATGCTGCGTATATTAGGATTTCGACGCTTAAAGCTAAAACAAGCACACAGCAGTTAAATTTAGGTGATACACTTATCCCTTATGAAGTACCGCAAAACGAGTTAGAATTACCGATTCCAAAGATCCCTGTAATTCCTTACAGTAAAGTATCTGGGCTTTCTGCTGATATAAGTGCATTACAGACAAACGTTGTGAATAATGTATTTCTCTTATCACAGTTATCAGAAGTCATCACAAACCCGTTTAAACGATGCAATATCAAGCTAGTAGGTGATAGCATTACAGAGGGATGGGGAGCAACTACTGGTAATTCATGGGCATCTCTTTTCAGTAATTACATTACAACAACATACAATAAGACTTTCGATATTGCCGTTACAGATAAGAACCTAAAATACGATATATCAAAATGGAATGTAACACCTAATGATTCTTATAGCTTTGGTTCAGCTATTTGGAGAAGCACTTCCACTCCAGGTGAAAATATCGAGTTCAATTTTTATGGAACAAGTTTTTCTATTATGTACGCAGGAGTGGCTGAAGGTGGAATATTAGATATATTTGTAGATGGAACAAAAGTATCAGAATTAGACACATATGCGGCAACTACTCAATATATGAAACGGTTTGATGTCACTGGATTATCAGCTACAAACCATCGAGTTTTAATTACGCAAACAAGTAGACGTAATGCAAGTAGTACTGGGACTTCGTTATTTATAGAAGGATTAAAAATCCCTAAAACTGCCACAGTTACTAATAAGGGATTTGCTGGAAGAGATACAAAATGGATATTTGAAAATATTGATGCGAAAACAATTTTGGATACAGCTGACGATATCATTTTATATCAACTGGGTACAAACGATAGAGGTGTTTCTTCAGTAGCGAAGCCGAAATTCTATATACAAAAGTTTTTGGAATCTGTAAAAAGTCGTTCGTCAGCAAAAACTCTTATTATGTGTGCACCACCAGCGACAAGTGTAGATGAGGGCGGAAGACCTTTAAAGATGAAAGATATTCATAACCTTTTATATGTAACCGCAAGAGAAAACCAACTTCCTCTCGTCAGTCATTACAATAAATGGATTGAGTATATCGATTTAAAAGATATCACCCTTAAAAGCATGCTAGATGATGAATTACATCCGAATGACGCTGGATATAAAGTAATGTTTAATTTTATCTTATCGCAGTTAAACCTTCCTAAGAAAGCATACTAAACTTAACAAAATACGGATTTTATAGATTAAGAGGGTCACGTAATGTGGTCCTCTATTTATTTTGAAGAAGGAGGAAAGAACGTGGATCGAATCGATGTATTATTAAAAGCTTTTATTGCCACTTTTGGTGGCTTTTGTGGGTATTTCTTGGGAGGATGGGATGCGACATTGAAAATCTTAGTTACGATGGCAGTTATTGATTATTTAACTGGCATGATTGCAGCAGGATACAACGGAGAACTAAAAAGTAAAGTTGGTTTCAAAGGCATCGCCAAAAAGGTGGTGCTTTTTCTTTTGGTCGGTGCAGCCGCTCAATTAGATTCAGCACTTGGGAGCAATAGCGCAATCCGTGAAGCAACAATTTTCTTCTTCATGGGCAATGAATTGTTATCACTTTTAGAAAATGCAGGGCGTATGGGAATCCCTTTACCTTCAGCATTAACAAATGCAGTTGAGATTTTGGGTGGTAAACAAAAACAAGAAGAGAAAAAAGGAGCTGATCAGTAATGAGATATAGTTTACATGGTGGTCACACTGAATTTGTACAAGGCGCTAATTGTGGTGGTCGTAAAGAACATATTATGGATCGTCTGGTTAAGGATGCAGTTGCAGCTAAGTTACGTGTACTAGGACATACGGTATATGATGACACTGATGAGGTAGGCGGAACTCAATCACAGAATTTAAATAACATCGTTCGTAATTGTAACTCTCATGATGCGGACCTTGTAATTTCATTTCACTTAAATGCGTATAACGGAACAGCTAACGGTGTGGAAGTTTGCTACTACGATCAACAATCATTAGCGGCTAAAGTATCGGCTCAACTTTCAAAAGACATTGGTTGGCCTAATCGTGGTGCTAAAGAACGTAAAGAACTTTATGTACTAGCTAATACAAAGGCACCAGCAATCCTAATCGAACTTGGATTTATCGATAATGAGTCAGACATGGCAAAGTGGAATGTAGATAAGATTGCCAATTCTATCGTGTATGCTTTAACTAGACAAACTGTCGGAAATGTTAGCAAACCAACGGAACCAGTTAATAATGGCGTAAGGGTGAAAACAGGAGGTTTCAGCGACCAAGAAGCAGCCAAAGAAATCCTCGAATATGCATTAGCTCGTAAATGGTGGGTAGAGCCGTTCGTGAATAATGGCGAGTTCTATTACATTACTGGTGGATTATACGAGCCACAATTGTCCGAATTCGAAAAATGGATGAAAGAAAATGGTTGGTGGTGTACGAGGGTATAAAGTACACCATAGCAAAGGAAAAACATACTATATAACTGCTAATGAAGCCTATGTGTATGTGAAGTAGCAAACAAAAACAGAGCGATCCTTGATCAAGAGTGTGCTTTTTTCATTTCCTATCGACTTCGCATATTCATACGTTTCATATATGATTCATAAATAT
>NZ_JBFPJH010000305.1:0-3870 GCF_040838255.1 Bacillus sp. C30
GTATTGGACATTAAGTAAACACGTCCTATAAAACAGAATCATTTATTTTCAACAGATTGTTAGTGTACAAATACAAGAGAATCGAGATCGTTTGTTTGGCTAGATTAAAGCAACGCCACACCACACCTATATGGTTGAGATGTGTTACGCCTTCTAATCGGAGAATCAGCTTTATAGAACGTGTCCACAATTTATATTTTACTACATGTAATATTTATTTTATGTAATTTTTACAAATATGTATAATTACATAAAATTTACGAGAAAAAGAGAGTATACTTTGATATTGTGTAATAAAGATAAGGCCCACCTACGGAAATAGGTGGGTTTTTTATTGGGCATTACTATCTCATTGCACAAAAGGGAATTTGCATTAAAATAATATCATATTCTTAGAGTTCTTATATTGAGAAAAAAGACACTCTTATGAGTGCCCCTTTTTTTAGTAACCGAATCCGCCGCTACCGCCGCCCCAACAACTACATCCTATAATGATTAACAGGATGAATAGAACGATCAGTAAAGCAAATCCGCCACCTAACTGTCTACGCTTAAAGACTAAAAGTTACCTTTAGCCCTCCAAGACTCGCTACGAGCGAATGGCTAGTTCTTACTCGACGGGAATCCCACCCGTTATATGATACGACCTAGGCTCGGCCGCACACCTGCCTCGTTAGTTAATATGAAAATGAAACCCAATGTCTTTCAGGCGAAAGTATAATCTTGGTTTGGAAATATACAACTGTTTGGACATAAAAAAGACCATCGAAATGATGGTCTTGCAGACTGTAGACAAATGCATAAAATAACGAATGAACCTTTCTCTGAACACTTACTTTACTTCTTTCATAAATAGTCTAACGTTTTCAGCGATTTCTTTGAATTTGGTATGGTGTAAATAATGTGATCCATCCATGGTTACTACTTTTCCATGTACCGAGTCTTTGATCTGCCCTTCATGCAGAGGTATCCATCCTGCTACATCTTCATTATTCGCTTGTACAAAGAGAAGAAGTGGAAGATATTTAGGGAAGATTAAACCTTGAGCCCCTTTAAAATTAGACGAAATATGATCCATCTCATTCAAGGTTGTGTCATTATACATGTTTTTATTCGAAATCATTTTCATTTGCTCTACGGTTTTTTCATCAAATGCCAGTCCAGCATAGGGGTCAGCACTGATTTTCATAGCCAATCTTAAGAGACCTGATTTTTTGAGATATGCAAACGTTTTTAATGGGAAATTGATATCCATACCCGGTTGTGTTGCAACACTGCTATCGATTCCGACAAATGCAGTCACCTCGTTTGGATATTTGTTCACATAATCAATTCCATAAATGCCTGTAATGGAGTGGCCCATGAGCATGTATCTGTTAATATTAAGCTGCTGTAGAGCTTCATGAACTTCACTTACCATATTCTCCGTGGTTCGCTCTTTTACAGTTTCATCACTTAATCCATAACCGAAAGGCTCTACCGCAACAACTTTGTAAAATGGAGATAATTCATCGATAAGAAGCTTAAAATCAAGCCCTGGAGTAGCTGTTCCATAACCAGGCAGGAGCACGATCGTTTCCTCGCCCTCGCCTTGAATTAACACATTCATGTTTTTCCCGTCTACAGATACGTGCTGCCCGTAGGGCACTATTCGTTTTTGCTCCGAATGACTACTCATCACATTTACGATATAAACAATACCTAAAAAAAGTACAATGGCTAGAACGATTGCTCCTATGATTTTAAGTAAGATGTTTCGCACTTTCTTTATTTTCATTCCACTCAGCGTTTTCTTTTCCTCTTGTTGTGTCACTGTCATCTTCTCCTGTCCTGATCAGTTTGCCTTCCTTCATGTGCGCCTGTAATGAAAACTTAACCAATGAAGATGTACTCACCATGACGACAATATGAACTGAATATGAACTGCCAAAAAAATGCTACGGCTCTATATGCAAGTAAGCTTGCATATGAGTCGTAGCATAGAGAATGAATCTAACTAATCTGTTGGTGTAGTGATTGGCAAGGTGACAATGAAGGTCGTTCCTTGACCAGGTTCACTTTTCACTCGGATGTCACCTTGATGAAGCGACACGATCTGTTTAACGATAGCGAGTCCCATACCACTTCCGTCATACTTACGACTGTGGGAACGATCGGCCTTAAAAAAACGCTCGAATATACGCTTCTGGTCGTCAAGGTGAATACCAATACCAGTGTCGGATATTAGGATTGTCACGTTTTTGATATCTTGTTTGATGCTTACGTTAATCACGCCGGTATCCTCGGAAAATTTGATGCTATTTCTGAGGATATTCGTCCATACCTGATTTAACAGGTCATGATCAGCCGTTACTTTAACTGTCTGTAAATCAAGCTCGAAATGTATATCGCGAGCAGACCATTGTGGCTGGAGCGCCACGATTATCCGTCGGATTTGTTCATCGAGGCTGAGCGTGACGAGCCGCAGTTGCTTTGACTGCGATTCAAGAAAACTCAGCTTTAGCAGGTTATCGCTCATTTTGGACATCCTTTTCGCTTCAGCGATGATAATATCAAGATAACGGCTTCGTTCGTATTCTGAAAGGTCAACTTGCTTAAGCACTAGAGCATAACCGGATATCGAAGTGAGCGGAGACTGAACCTCGTGCGACACGTTCGTTACGAATTCCCTGCGCATCTGCTCAAGTTGCTGCAGATCGTGCATCATTTCTTCGAAGCTGCGAGCCAAAGTACCCAGCTCACTCGTTTGCTTAATATTCAACTTGACGTTGAAATCTCCAGATGCTATCCGCCTGGTCGCTTTTGTCAGCTTTTTTATCGGTCTTACCAGGAATACAGAGGCAACTAGAATCAATAAGCTTCCTGCAATCAACGAACATGTTGCAAAGACCAATGCCCACTTTGTGACAAAAGAGGCTGAAGGAGGGGCGAGCGCTTCCAAAAATATCGCTTTCGTTCCCATTTCCGTTTTCAACGGCAACCCTAAGAGGACCGTGGCAATACCATTAGGAGTGTCCTGAACAACACCTCCATCTAATACTTTCTTTAGTTGCTCCATCGTCACAGGCGCAGGTTTGTGTCCGTGAAGTTTACCGTAAGACTTGAACTGACCCGTTGCTTCGTAAATTCGAATATAATAAGAATCGAGCTGCTTCAGCTGTTGCGAATCCGTCGTTGCGTAGAAATAAACAGACGAGTTCGCGAATGTTCGCATCGTCGTCAGCAACTAGTATAGTAGGCATCGGTTCCCTCTTTTCCCTGTTTTCCACCGCATTATTTCAAGCAATCATTATACTATAAATTAACACGTATGTTGATTAACCAAAGTAATACAGTTTCTTGATTTATCGACCTGTAGAATTCAAGTGTTTCTTTCAAACTAATTTGCCACTCAATTGACAAGGCTTCACAAAGAAACAGGCGTGTGAAACCTGCAAATGACAAGCGTTTATTTTGTCTTTTGGCCTTGTGCACGAAGAAATTTCAGCAAAGCATAGGCAATTATAGCTGTGAATAACTGATTGAACAACGCATTGGATGTTGTGCCAAACAATACGGGAACGTTCAAATTCAGCTAAATCCAGCGGAAAAATGATTCAATTGCCCAGCGCGATTTGTACATGGCGGCGATTCCTTCGGACAGATAGATTGATAGAACACATATTCCCCAAACTACTCCAGTAATTACACCATCTGAAATAACACGTCCCATACCCACTAATTATTTTTCATCAAATGCGTATGGCGTATCAACTTTGATTGCACATTCGTTCCAAATCATTACTTGTTAATTTAAGTGAATTCCATCATAAAGATTCATATAGGTTTAGTAATTAGTCAAAGTTATTAGGGTGTTATGTCGTATAATTT
>NZ_JBFPJH010000306.1:0-3867 GCF_040838255.1 Bacillus sp. C30
CTAGACAATTATCATAAAAAAGTATATAGTTAGCTAGGTAACTAATTTGAAAGGATCAAAATACATGGACGAAAAACAACATTTTTTCCACATTGTCAGTCAAACTTCTCGTAAGTTTACGAAGAAATTTAATGAACGTGTATCTCCAACAGGATTATTTAGTGCGCAATGGGCTGTTATTTTCCGCATTAATCAAACTGGATCTTGTACCCAAACAGAATTATGTCAGTATTTAAATGTTGAATCACCAACGATGACTCGTACGTTAACACGTATGGAAACGATGGGCTGGATTATTCGTACTGAAGGAAAAGATCGCCGTGAAAAGTTGATTTCCTTATCGGAAACAGCAATAGAAATGATTCCACTATGGCAAGAAGAAGTTGATTCTTTTGAAGAAAAGACGCTAGAAGGTATTAAAGAAGAAGACTTACATGAAGCTTTTCAATTGTTACAACAAATTATCAAAAATTTAGATCATTAATTTGGAGGGATGACGATGCAAAGTGAAAAACTTTGGACGAAGGATTTCCTCGGAACTTGTTTTAGTAGTCTGTTTCTCTTTTTAACATTTTACATGCTTATGACTACTCTGCCTGTCTATGTTATAGACACCCTAAAAGGAAAACCTGAGGAAATTGGTTTAGTTGCAACTGTTTTTCTTATTTCATCTGTTTTATGTAGACCATTCACAGGAAAATGGCTCGATGATTTAGGAAGAAAGAAAATATTATTCATTTCACTTTCACTATTTTTAGCCGCTACTGTTATGTATTTCGGTACGCAAAGTTTATTTTTATTACTTGCCCTTCGCTTCTTACATGGTATTGGATTCGGAATGGCAACGACAGCAACTGGAACAATTGTAACTGATGTAGCACCAGCTCATAGACGCGGTGAAGCACTTGCTTATTACGGCGTATTTATGAGTCTACCGATGGTAATTGGTCCTTTTTTAGGTTTAACAATTATTTCTCATTTTTCATTTACTGTACTATTTATCGTTTGTTCAGTATTTTCATTACTCGCATTTTTATTAGGATTACTAGTCAATATTCCGCATGTAGCACCAGTAAACAAACAAAAACGAGAAAAAATGAAATGGAAAGACTTAATTGAACCATCTTCTATTCCAATCGCTCTGACAGGATTTGTTTTAGCCTTTTCTTATAGTGGCATTTTATCCTTTATTCCTATTTATGCGAAAGAACTCGGTTTAAGCGAAATTGCAAGTTACTTCTTTATTTTATACGCACTTGTTGTGGTCATTTCTCGTCCATTTACAGGGAAAATATTTGATCGTTTCGGTGAAAATGTACTTATTTATCCCGCTATTATTATTTTCACAATTGGGATGTTCATTTTAAGCCAAGCGCAAACTTCATTTTGGTTCCTTGGCGCAGGTATGTTAATCGGTTTAGGATACGGAACATTAATTCCAAGTTTCCAAACGATTGCAATTTCTGCCGCTCCAAACCATCGACGTGGTTCTGCGACAGCTACTTACTACTCGTTCTTTGATAGCGGCATTGGCTTCGGTTCTTTCATTTTAGGTATAGTCGCTGCTAAATCAAGTTATCATAATATGTATTTTATCGCAGCTATTATCGTTGCGTTCACTTTACTTCTATATTATGTATTACATGGACGAAAACAAAAATTCAAGAAACAAAGTACAGACGGACAAATATCTGCTTAACGTTCATAAGGAAAGTAAACTTACCCGTTTACTTTCCTTATTTTGTATTTATTTTAAGACGAGCGTATACTTATAATAGAAACTAAAGGAGGTACATGCATGAATGTAAAGAAATCTCCCCTGCTATTACTGTTACTAGTATTACTATTCGTAGTTACAGGGCTTGGGTTTACTTTTTTTAAAAATAATAAAACGACCCCCACTAAAGCAAATGTCACAAAAGAAAACTGGTTAGACGATCCTTACTTACGCTGGTCGTATACACATATGAAAGAATTCACTTTAATAAATGAAGTAAAAAACATCCCTGACCAAGTTGCTCCCTTCCCTACCGCGTTACAAAACTTAGACGATTTTGCTGTGGAGCGTAGATTTGGAAATACGACTCCTCTAAAAAAACTTTTAGACGAAAACAAAACAGATGCTTTTGTCGTTGTACAGAATGGTCAACTTGTTTATGAACGATATTTCAATGGATATAACGAGAGTGAACCTCATGGAATGGCATCGTTAGCAAAGGTGTTTACTGGTGCAATTATACAATCGCTCGCTGAAGAGAATCGAATTGATGTAGAAAAAACAGCTGACACTTACATAAAAGAATTAAAAAATACACCGTTTGGTAAAGCAACACTTCAACAATTAATGGACATGCAAGTTTCCGCTGAATACCCTACTCACGGATATATGCAGCTAGGACTAGAAAATCAAGATGCACAACTATATTTAGCTAGTAATATTTTACCCCGAGGCAAAAACTACGAGGGGCCTATGAAAATTTATGATATGTTACTAGAAGCAGAAGAAACTGCACCACCCGGTTCCGCTTTTTCTTACAATAACGGATCAACAGAAACACTCGCTTGGATTATCCGAACGATTACAGGGAAATCGTTAGCTGAAAATGTAAGCGAACGAATTTGGTCTCAAATTGGTATGGAAGAAAACGCGTATTACGTTACAGATGAAACGAAAGTAGAACAAGCGAGCGCTGGCTTAAATGCAACTGCTAGAGATATGGCGAGGTTCGGACAATTACTATTAAATAATGGTCAATATAGCGGAAAACAAATCGCCCCTTCTTCTATTACAGAAAGTGTGAAAAATGTACAAGAAGGTGAGCTCGCAATTGGCAGCGGCGCTTCAATTTCTTATCATAATCAATGGTGGATTCCGCACAATGAACAAGGTGCTTTCGAAGTTTTAGGCAGTTACGGACAAACTCTTTACATCGATCCGAAAGCAAGTATGGTAATCGTCCACTTCTCTTCTAACGCTGCGCCTAGTAATGAAATCCATTCGGTTTATTCCGATATGTATATTGATATTGCACATCATTTGGAGAAGCTTCCACAGTAGTGGAGGCTTTTTTTATTTACCCAAATCCTATTCCAGTTAGTGCTTGGTTAGTAGGAGTTGCCGAAAGAATTACTATTTAAGCCACGCGTAAACCCCATTTATATTGATAATATTTTAGTAATTTGAAAACACTAGTGCTTAGGAAAGGAGGGATTACGAATGTCTGTGAAAAAGCTATTAACTGGATTAATCATTTCACTTGCGATGATTGTAGTTATGACTACTTTAGGTTCGATCCGTGTATTTGCCGAATCCGACGTTGTGAGACAGCCTATTGAGGTTGAATTGAATGATGATTACTTTAATCCAAGTATCATCACTGTTCCGGTTGGGAAAACGACGACGTTGCTATTGAAAAACAAAGGAAATAGAGAACATACCTTTACGGTGAAAAAGCTCGGAATTGACGCCGAAGTCCCGTCAGGAAAAGAAATAACAATTACCGTAAAACCTGAAACTCCCGGTACATATGAACTAATATGTCGGTTCCACTACTTGAAAGGAATGGATGGAAAAGTAATAGTCCAATAACGAGCGGTACCGACCGATCCTTACTTTTTTTATAAAGTGAAACTTAAATTCACGGGGGGTGCCCATCCCCCGCAGATTATGAGCTCTCACTAATCAGTTTTTACATGCAGCATAAAGTCATTACATTTTCGTGGCGTACGAAATTTGTGTTTTGTTGGTACTACCACATCGCTATCAAGCTAAGATTTTGAAGTACCCCCTAAATGAAAATTTTCTTTCTCTACAGTTAGTTATTTTGAGAGGTCAGCTCATTTTTTTGTTTTGGGGGTGTTTACTTT
>NZ_JBFPJH010000307.1:0-3847 GCF_040838255.1 Bacillus sp. C30
ACCCAAACGCCACTTTATAATCCGGTCTCTATTTTTTAAACTTTGCAACAGAACCTTCCAAACCATACAAGAACAGTACAATCGATTGTTTGGAAGCGGAGAAATGCAACGCATAATTACTGAATAATCGGACAATAGAGGAGAGACATCTCATGAGATGTCTCTCCTCTATTGTCCCAAAATATGGCGTATATCCGACAGTTCCATATTCGTAAACTTTGCAATATCTTCGATATCCATGCCGTTTTTATGCATGCCCTGAATCAGTTGGATTTTCCCTTCTTGAATGCCAACTTCTTTCCCCTTTTCCATACCTTTTTCTATCCCCTCTTGAAGCCCTTCTTCTTTTCCAACTTTTTTTCCTTCTTCAAGTCCTTCTTCTCGCCCTTTTTTCTCTGCATATTTATATTTAGAGGCTTCATCAATCAGCGTCTTTTGTCTTGCTTCATATAACATACGGAATCCAGGGCCTTGACTCATCTTTTCCCATTTTTGCATCGCATCTTTTAAAATCGGGTCTCGGTTCATGGCAATCTCCTCCAGCGTATGCGTTAATTGTGTATCCTCATTGGCAGATAATAAGAGTAACCATCGTACAAAGTCGTCTTCCCACGGATTGACTTGCTCTTGTTTCCATTGCGCCATTAATTTAGGGATTTCAATTATGTGCAACTCTAAATCGTCTATCAGTAGTTTTTGTAACTCAATATCCCACAGTTTCCCTGTTGTATGGAACACTTCGTATTCTGGAAAGACTGGAAAGTTCAAAATATTAATGGTAATCGTCTTTCGCAAGGCATCATACGAACCACCTTTTTGCATTTGAGAAGCGTATAAGCGACTCCAGTAATACAAACTACGTTTAAGAAAATCATTTTGATCATTCAATTGTATTTCAATGGCAATTTGGGTATCATCATCTAAAGTTGCTAATACATCTAGAATGGACAACTTGTCTTTTTCGTATTCCCTGTGCACATGTGGGTCTTCTATTTTCAGCGTTTGAATCGGTGAAAATAGAAGATGCTAACGTCACGTTCAAAAATTGCATTAATATCTGTTCATTTCCTCTTGTTCCAAATAATTGCTTGAACGCAAAATCGACGCGTAAATTAACTAAAGGTTGATTCATAAAGTGAGTCACCTTTCTTATTTCATATTCTATCTTTTTTGTTAGTCCCCTTTTTTCGGGGGAATGGGCAAAGAAAGTATATATCTATTGTAGCGGAGGAAGGAGAGAAGAGGCACCCCTTGTTGCTATCTTTGATGTGTTTTATTTTTTTTTTAATATGGTACGTGAAATTTTATGAAATTGCTTGTATATGCACCTATCCTCACTGCTTTATATCCCTTTCTACCTGAAATATTTACTGCCCATCTTTTCATCCTCTTATCTCCTTGAATGGGCGCTCTTTACCTTTCGAGACTAAACCGTATTCAACACTCCCTTCTCTTTCGTTAGAGAGGAGTCTGATCGTTCGTTTTTTATCCCCCCCTCGACTAATAAATTGAATATAATTACCATTTTTAAGAATGTTCAAGTAGGTCGTGTGACCCCAAGTAGGCATAACATTCTCCTATACATCCTGAACTACATGTGAATCGTCAAATGAGACGAACAGTAATACACCGCTCGGTGTTTCAACTCTTCATACGTGTATAATTTTTGTTTCTTAAGTAATTTCGGATATTTCTGTCTATAGTAGGTGAACAGCCCTTCACCATTATTTCCCAAACGATACCGACGTGTTTGTCTAATGGTACCGAGATCAAACTGTTCTAGAAACTGTAATGCCTGTGAAGTCAGAATTTCTTCCTCTGTTACATAGGCATGAATAAAAACGAGTTCTTTTATTGTTATGTAAGTGTAATATGAATTTCCACCCATAGAAAAATCCCCTCCTCTATCTATTTTTGTACAGGCATTGACGAGACATATATAAGAACCTATTTGTTTAGCCTATCAGTATCTTCAGTGTTTGTTTTACTTTTTCCTCGTCTACTCGATAAAATACTTCTAACCCTTTTCGCTCATATGCTGCTTTATGCGATTTTAACTTACCACGATGTTGCGAAATAGTGGATTGGGGCAGGTCGAAATACCGTTGTAATTCCGTAACATTTAAAGCCTTTTTCTCTAACAAATGATGTACCATTTGGAGACGGACAGGGTGTGCTAATACCTTGAGCATTTCTGAAATACGTTCCAAATCATTTCGCTCTGTGTGAAAAACATTTTTCATACTCTTTTTTCTCCTCCATTCCTTTTTGACAGGATTTCCCCTCAATTTCTGTTATATCATGAAAAGCTCCTAAACTATCTTGCGCCGTTCTCTTTTTCTCTTTATACTAAGATTCACATAACAACAATCATACGAGGTGCCTGATGAATAAAATAGAATTAATTCAAAAAGTAGCAATAAAAACAGGACTAAAAAGAACACAAGCAAGTCTTGCGGTAGATAGCGTATTAGTATCCATTCAAGAAGCTCTGCAAAATGGAGACAATGTACAATTAATCGGATTCGGTTCATTCGAAGTGCGAGAGCGTGCTGCACGAGAAGGACGGAATCCAACTACTGGGGAGGCTCTTATCATTCCTGCGAAAAAAGCACCTGCCTTTAAAGCCGGTAAACAATTAAAAGAAGCGGTAAACAACTAAATATACTTCTGTCTATCATTCTACAGAAGCATGAGATCACCAAGATTCATGCTTCTGTTTCTTTTATAATCGGATTGTTGAAATGGCATGTTTATACACGAGCTGTTGTTTCCCGTCCACTTCTACCAAAATCGAATATACATCCTACCCTGTTATTGTTCCTTTGATATGAAATCCATTTACTAAAATCATTGTCATGCTCCTTTTTCTTTGTACTGCTTCTTGTAGTACTTGTTCCTGAAAGGATACCCTATCTTTTGTTCTTTCCTTTTGTAGTACTTGTGTTTTTCTTTCCAACGTTTTATTCCTCCTTCTTCTCAGGCTCTTACAAGATATTGTTCTAATTCCTGCATAAGCTGTTTCGCTCCTTCTGGACTTAACGTCAGTTTCTCATTCGTTACTTTTATAGGGTGAAAAGATACTTCTCCTGTGATGGGACAAACGTCATTTCCCTTGTATTTCTGCAAAATAATGCCTTCTCCTTCTACAAAGATTTCTACCGAATCTTTTTCCTCTATCCCCAGCACTTTTCTTGTTTCCTTCGGTATCACAACCCGCCCCAAAGGGTCTATTTTTCGTAAGATTCCTATTGATTTCAACTGACATTCGCTCCTAGATTTTTCATTTATCACATTCAACCCTTTATTTCTCTTGTTCTTCTATCACCAATTGTACCCGAAACATGCTTTCTTCTCCTTCTAATAAAGCACCCATTTTCAATAAACGACTGATTAATTCTTCGGAACTGTATACACCTGATAAGGTCGTGCGATATCCTTGTATAGGTACAGGTGCTCCTATACGATGCACTACCTCAGAATCCGTATCAAAAAGAGAAATTTGTTCTACTGGTAGCACGGATTCCATTTGTTTTTGCTTCGTTTGTTTACCTGTTTTTCGATTTTTCTGACGTGATTCTCGTGGTTCCGTTGCAAAGTTAAAAAATTCCTTAAAACACTGAATTTCACATGCGATTTCTTGTATAATCCATGTTATTTATTCTTTTATTTTGTATCTCTATTCTAAAATTTTAAGAAAATAAAAACTTTGCAACAGAACCCTTATTTTGTCTCCTATCCTTACAAAATATGAGGTGGTACAGTAAAACTGGAACACAGTATAGATATAATTTATTCTATATAAGAGGTGTTTCAGATGAAAAAACAGTATGATGAAATGTTTAAA
>NZ_JBFPJH010000569.1:0-3823 GCF_040838255.1 Bacillus sp. C30
CCGATGCATAGGCGGTTACTGATCTATCCTCAGAATCCCTTTCGACTTCGGTAATAACATAAGGGACAATCCTACCATCCCGAACTTTCTTTAAAACTAGATTTTGCTGCATTAAAGCTATAGAATTTTTCGTTTTATCAAATACCTTAAATTCTAAAGTATCAACATTATTTTTAATTTCCCAATGACGTTTATCTTCCCAATAATCTTTCGGCTGGATGGCTGCGATAATCTGATTGGTTTTAAAATCAACAACATGAAGTGTTCCGCTAGGTGTCCTCATCGGTATCTCTCCCTAAATGATATTGTTGCTTTGACATCGGGAGGCATTATATCTATTCGATTATGTCCTCTGATAATGGTAGGAAAATTACTGAATATAGATTTTAAATTGATAGCATCCTTACCATTAATGGTGCATAGGCTCTTTTCTGTATCTATAATAATTTTGTCCCCAACATCATATATATAGGACCTTGTATTATCGCCAACTTTATTCAATTTCCAGATTTTTAAATCATCAATTTGTATGTTGTCTACTGGAGGATTGTCTCCCAACTTACAAATTGCAATCATTACTTGTGCAACTTTTCGGTTCGTCATCGGATTTCCAGTATCATCAATCCAGCGTTCAACAATTGAAGCATCATCTATTTCGGTCCCATCTCTAAAACGTGATACATAAACAGACCACTCTTTACCTCGTCTTGCAATACGCAACCTACCGTAAAATTGATTGAATGTATTAGGATGTGCTCCGCTTGTATCTACTAATTTCCGTATACTATTAGGTGTTCCCACATTTCCAATTCGCATATATGCTTTGGTCATTTCTGCATCCCAATACAAGCTATTCATATTGATTCGTGTGACGATATTGCTTGCATCATCGAGAAGAAGAATCTCAACACGTCCCATTTCACCAATATTCCTCGCCTTCAAACGCACCCATGTCTCCATTTCAAAATCTTGTAACGGTCCACTCGGAATACTCTTCTTAGAAATAGCACCATGAAAACCTGAATCTTGTCCGTAGTCTTCACAATAAAGTGCATAGCCACCTCTGGATTTAAAACTACCTGTCCCCTTCATTTCTTCAACCTGTCCCGTAACAGGAGTCCAACCTACAGGCGTAGCCATTTCATCCCACAATACACGTTCCCGCTCTTGTACTGGTGTTTCATCCACAGTTCGAGGATAACCAAGACGAAAATAATCACGCTTATTAGGATAATCACCAAACCAAACATCTAAAAAGGTACTTGGCTTTTTAACATCAATTTCAATGATTGGTGGAGCTTCCACACTTCCCTTATTTGTTAAGTATGCTGTGGTTTCAGTAGACCAATTTTGAACAAATTCACCTGTTTTAGTTTCACCTAACTTGTATGGCATCGGGCATATAAATTTAATAACACCTTTTCCTAAAGTGACAAACTCATCAGGATCAAACCCATCATCAACAACCGCCAAATATGTTCGATTGGGTTCAGAATCAAATTTCAATTCAACTTCTTGATCTGTTATTAACCAATCCGCAATTTCCTCTTTTAATGTTTCTAAATCAGAATCATCAGGAACAATAATTCCTACAGGTACAGGGATAACTCGAATTTCAGTTTGTGTGTTTAATAATCTTGCCCCAGGATAGTTTGGTACTTGTAACAAATTTCTCCGTAAAGGTGCCCATGTTGGCTTTTTCCATCCATATTCAACTTGAACAAATGATTTTCTTTGATTGTTAAATGTAAAAGAACTCATGTTAACACCTCATTTCTATATAAAGTAAAAGAAACCCAAACCTAAAAGGCTGAGTTTCTTTGTTCTTCTCTTTCTTGATACTCTTTTGTATATCGATAAGTGCCACGCGCTACGTCTCGACCTTCTAAAACAACAGGCACTTCAATTACTAAGTCGCCACCTTGCATCGGAATTCCGCCAGTAACACCGGATGATCCTGACGAATAATTAAACACTTGATTTGCACCACTAGCTGTCATTGCTTGCCTACTGTTTGACATACTTCCATATACACCACTCATAACAGTTTTTAACCCTGATAACTGGCTCATAGAACTATCCATCATGCGACTCATATCGCCCATTAATTGACTCATAGATCCGGTAGTACCAATCATAGTTTTAGCAATACCTTCACCAATATCTCCAAGTGTCTTTTTATTTAGGGGAAGCACTGCTTCTCGTCCAGCTTCTCCTGCACCTTGGAACTGCCCACCGTTCATACCGAAAATAGTTGGACTAGTAAAAATACCACCCTTTGCATTCCATTTCACACCAATGCCAGATGGGTAAGTAATATCTTTACCTAAAATATTTTTCGTGCTAGTTTCTAAGTTGAAACTTGGCATTTTAGGCATTTCAGGTTTTGGGATTTTCAGCTTTAAATTTTCAAAGAATCCCTTGATTTTTCCAACAAATTCTTCTACCTTACCAACGGCATCTTTAATCGGATCAATAATAAATCGTTTTGCCGCTTCGAATTTCTCCTGTGCTGCAGTTTTCACAGCATCAAATTTTTCTTTCGCTGAATTATATAAATCAGTAAATTTTTGTTTTGCGGAATTATAAGCTTCAACAACTGGATCAATTACGTATTTTTTCACTAAATTCCAAGCTGTAAGCGTATAGGACTTTATCGTCTCCCAGGTGCTTAATATCCAATTTGCTAAGTCACCCAGCTTTTGTTTGGTTGTATTCCACAAGTCTTGAACAGGTTGAATAACATACTGTTTTACCAGATTCCAGGCCATCAGTGTATAAGACTTAGCAAGTTCCCATTTCGAACTTAACCAAGATATTAAATCGCCAAATTTTTCTTTTACAAAGTTCCAAGTGTCTAGGACTGGCTGAATAATATATTGCTTAAATAATCCCCATGCAACTTGTGCCACTGCTTTTGCGATTTCCCATTGTGTACCAAGCCATGTAACTAATTCACCAATTTTCGTACTTACCCAATCATAAGCTTGTTGGATTGGCTGAATGATATATTGACATATAGCTGCCCAAGCAATTTGTACGCCGGCTTTAATGAGTAACCAACCTGCTTCTAAAACGGTTGAAATCAACGAAATAATTGGACCTAAAACGGTAAGAATTGTATTCCAAGTTTCTTGCCAAGCTTGGACTAGTGTTCCCCACAATTCAGAAGCTGTTGTAACTAGAGAAGACCACCAAGAAGAACCCGTTTCAACAATCCCAGACCATAAGCTACTAAAGAATTCGCCTATTGGATCAAAGAAACTGTGCATCATTTCAGTGAATGAAGCCCAAGCCCCTGAGAAGAATTCAACAATAGAATTCCATGTGCTACTACATATCTCACCTATACCTGTCCATAAATCACTAAAAAATTGGCCGATCGGATCGAAAAATTCATGCATTGTTTCTAAAAATGAATTCCAAGCTTCGCTAGATGATTGAACGATACCATCCCAAAGTCCTATTAAATATTCTTTAATGGAATTCCATGTATCTATTGTCCACTGTTTGATATCGTCCCAGTTTTTATAAATCGCAATACCTATAGCGGCTATGGCGGCTACAATAAGGGGAATCGCTGCAACAAGTAAAGACGCTACAGCTGCCCCAATCCCGAAGATACTCATGACCGTCACAACTATAGGCGCAAGAGCCATAATTGCACCTGAAATTATACCGATTGCCAATGCAACAGCTGTTAATGTGGCTGCTAACTTTGGATTGTTTGAAACCCATTCAGCTATTTTAGAAATGACATCCGCTATGACACTAAGAACGGGCTGAAGAGCAACTTGTAAATCTTGCATTGCCTGTTGGAATT
>NZ_JBFPJH010000308.1:0-3817 GCF_040838255.1 Bacillus sp. C30
CTCAGGAATTAATGTTTTTTAAAAATTCATTTTCTAATTCTACTATCTTTCTTTTACGGGCTTTTATTTTTCTTACGGGTACCCCAACATAAATATACCAATCATCTAAACTTTTTTTTACCATACTCATCGCACCAACTGCTGCTCCTTCTCCTATCACTACATTTGGAAAAATAATAGAATGCGCACCAATAATCGTATGCTTTTTTAAGATAACTTTTCCAGCTTTCACATTTTTATATTGATTTGGAATAGTTGGCCCCATTAATGTATTTCCACTAAAATCATCAATGGCTGCATATACAATTGTTCTTGATGAAATATTTGCAAAATCATGCATTTCAATCCCCATTTCTCCTCCATATAAAGCTGTATATGCTGCTATATGCGAATAACTTCCAATCGTAACTTTGCCACTTAAAATACAAAAGTCATCAATCCTTACATTATTTCCAACAGATATAGCACCTGGATTATATATGCTGGCTTTTTTACTTATTAATACATTTCCCCCTATAGATAGAAAACCAATTTCGCTCAACTCTTCTTCACTATAAAAACTATTCATCTGTGGACACCACCTTCTGCATTAAACACATTATAATTTGCTCCACTATTTCTTTCGTCATTCCTTCCCATAAAGGTAGACTAATTATTTGTTTTGCTATTTTATTTGTATTTATTAAATCTGTAGATTTATAGTTTTTAAAGAAATCTTGTTGGTGACAAGATGGTGAAAAATATGACCTAGCTTCTATCTTTTGCTTTTTCAACACTTCTATTACTTGCGTATTGTGAATTTTTTTTGGACAGAGAATAGGCATAAATTGATGAATCACTGCTTCTGTCTTTTGAACTTTCCATCCTTTTTTCATTAATCCGGTACTTTGTAGTAATTGTTTATACCAATCCGCAATACGATTTCGCTCTTGCACTTTTGGATTCCAGCTGTTTATCGTTGCAATCCCAATAGCAGCTGCATACTCAGACATTTTAGAGTTAAACCCCATCATTGTACATTCACGATTATTATCAAATCCAAAATTACCCATTCTTTTAATATGATATATATCTTTTTCATTATAGCTATATATCATACCACCCTCTCCGATTCCGAAAGGTTTTGTTGCATGAAAACTATATACTACCATCCCACTAAAGTCCTGACCGTAATGCACCCCTCCATGCATCAATCCAAATCCTGGCGCCGCATCTACAACTACTGGCATGCCTTGTTTTTCTAATTCCTCGTATTCTTTCAAATCCATCCATGAGCCGAATGTTGCATATGGAACAACGATTGCAACCTCTTCTTTTAATTCATTAACCTTATCTACAAGTACTGTTTTATCCATACACCAATCATCTAAAGAAATATCAATAAAATAAGGTTCTAATCCACACCATATAGCCGCTAATGCTGTAGCAGGGAATGTAAAACTAGGCATTAAAGCGTACTTTCCTTTCTTTCTTTTCTTAAGCTGAATAGCCGCCATTAATCCCATCGTTGCGTTTGCTACTGTTGTAACAGCTCCCCTACCTTTAAAAAAATTAGACATAATGGTTTCTTCAAAATGTTGATTTAAGGGTCCATAATTCGTATATATGTGCGATATATCAATTTTTTTCAATTCATCCAAATACTCATTCACGGGTACAACTGAGGCGCGTAAAAAGGGGACATTTCCCATATTTATCTATTCCTTTCTATCCTTTCGGACAATGTAGAGCATATCAGTTTCAGATAATCCTAATTTCCTAGCACTTTCCATCCCGGATTTTTCAGCTACATTATACAATTCCATCTTAAATCCTGCATTCGTTAATCGTTGAATAAATCCAGATTGATTATAAATTCTTACATGATCCTCTTGACCAAAAACTATTTTTCTCAATTGTGGTGTTACAATAGATTTATCCTCTATAATAAACTCTACATTCATTACGATTGGTACTTGAATAATGCCCCATCCACCTGGTTTTAGTACCCTATATAGCTCTCGCATCGCTTTTTCATCATCTGGAACGTGTTCTAAGACATGGCTGCATAGAATTACATCAAAAGCATTATTTTCATACGTAAGCCTTGTGACATCAATTTCCTCCATAAAAAAATCCTTTGGCTCTAAATCCCCACATACATAAGTAATGTTTTTATGTTCATTGAGCCATCTTCTTAGATTCGCTTCAGGCGCAATATGAAGCATTGTATGTTCGCCACTTAACAAATCTGTTTCCGTTTCAATGTACGCACGATACAATCTCTCACGATCCATTGAGTAACAAACCGGACAAATACCAGTATCTTTATTCCACATCTCAAATGTATATCTTGGAAAATCATAATGTGCTGGCCAAGGAGAAAAATTGTTAAATTCTTGATTGCAATATTGGCAGTAACAAACTTCTTTTTCGAATATATGAGTGACTAGTTTGTTTAATCCATTTTTTATCTTTTCATTATATATTTGGTTTATTTCCCCTCTTCTTACTGCATCCTTCACTATAAATCCCGCATTCTCCAAACAATAAGATAAACTCTCTTTATAATCATTTTCAGCATTTAAAAACCCACTATTGTGTGCATCTATAATTAATTCAATCCACTCTTCAATAGTCATTAATATAAAGTGCATTTGTTTTTGATTTTGTCCACTATGTTGTCTAAAATAACTAAGAGGTTCTTGTATATAAACTACTTTTCCTTTCCTCATCATATCTAGCCATGTTGCAATGTCATTAATAGCAGAATAAGCTTTTCCTTTAAAATACCCAAACTTCCCTTCAAACAACTCCCGATTAAACAGAACAGTTGTCGGCTCTCCAACTACATTTTTTAAGTTTTTTAATATATAATTCCCTAATTCTTTTCCTTCAAAAAGTGTAGTTTCTTTCGCAATTTTCATATTCAGTGTTGAGGGTGGTAATATCTCTCCATTCTCATCAATCAGTTCACGATATGACGTCACAAATGAAATATTTTCTAAAGTCAAAAAGTATTTCATCATTCTCTCGATCTTTTCATGATGAAATAAGTCATCATCTAATAAAAAGTTTAAATAATCCCCATTCGCAAGTTCTATACATTTATTAAAGTTTTCAGCAACTAATGGGGTTTCATTTTTAACATATGTAATGCATTCATACTCACTTAAATATGGCTGGATCATAGCGCTGACTTCATCATTCGTACTGTCGTCAGAAATAATAATTTCAATATTTTCATAGGTTTGATTCAAAGCACTTGTGAGAGCTAATTCCAAATAATGAGGTCTATTGTAGGCAGGAATAAGTATACTAACCTTGGGCAAAGAAGATTTGTTATTAATAAACTGTTTTTTCTTTTTTATACTTATTTGCTTTTGCTTAATTTGTTGATAAAAATCTAATGTATATAATAGTGATGATGGAACTATTCTTCTTGCATAGTCTAGAAAATTAGTCATTGCTTTGTCTAACTCTTTTTCATTAGCTAAAAAACCATATTTCTCTCCAACTATAATATTATGTGCAAAATCCTCTAATCCCTCCATAATTTTATTAGATTCATTCAACTGTTGACCTGGATGTAATCGGAAGTAACTAAGTGTCTCCGATATATATACCGCTCTTCCTTTACTTAATAAGGATAACCATGAGGCTACATCTACGTTACATAAATATTTCCTTTTATCAAACATACCATACGGTTCTATTAAATCAGTTTTACGAAATAATACCGTTGTGGGTTCACCTATATAATTTTTTTGATTCATAATTACCATATTTCCTAATTGGGCTCCATCTAAAATTGTATCCGTATGAAATAACCTCATAG
>NZ_JBFPJH010000309.1:0-3816 GCF_040838255.1 Bacillus sp. C30
TCTTGTAACTGTATCAATTCCTCTATTAATTGCCTTAGAGGAAAAGTATGCAGATGAAAAGTAATTCTTGAATTTATAGTTTGAAATTGAGTGTCTATTCTTTTTTAACGGTATTACTAAAAAAATAACAGTCATTGAATCGAAAATTAAGCAGAAATGAGGACTACAATTGAGCATTGAACAACAATTATATGATGCAGTGAAAAATTTAATTAACCAAAGATATCCACATGGTTGGGGCGGAGCTGCAGCAATTCGTGTAGAAGATGGATCCATTTATACAAGTGTGGCCCCTGACGTAATAAACGCTTCAACAGAACTTTGTATGGAAACAGGTGCAATTTTAGAAGCGCATAAATTTCATAAGAAAGTTACACATTCTATTTGTCTTGCAAGAGAACATGAGCATTCTGAATTAAAAGTATTATCGCCTTGTGGTGTATGCCAAGAACGTTTATTTTATTGGGGACCAGAAGTACTATGCGCCATTACAAATTCGAAACAAGATATCATTTTTAAACCATTAAAAGAATTGCAGCCATACCATTGGAGCGAAGCATATCATGATGAATTCGCAAAAGAATGGAGTACGAGATAAAGTGAAACTTTAATCAGCCCTCACCAATCGGGCTTTTACGTGCAGTCCACCCCCACCTACCTTCTTTGCTTTTGCTGAATTTTGAGGTGGTGGGCTTACTCCGTTAATGCGGGATAAAGTGAAGGTACTCGCAAATAGCGGAGAATAAAGGTTATTCACTAAAAAAGCACCGTCACAAATGACGGTGCTTTTTCTATGTAAGAGCTACTAGAAGGTACCCTTCTAGCCTACTCCCATTTATAAGTCCAAAACTGTTCAAGTTGCAGCCATTTTAATGTTGCTGCGTCTTTGTTTTTTATTTTTGCATGCGTTTCTTCTAGCATCGCTTCCGTTTGTGAACGATGCGCGCCTAGTGCAGCTAATTTATGTTCAAATACTTCACTAATATTATTTACAACATCCGGTTCACCGAGTACTGCTTCGCGATTTCTCGTAATCGCAACCGCATGAATGGCTGGACGTTCTTCTTTTGGCATACGTGATACAGCACGAACTACAGCGCGGCCAAATGCATCATGATCCGGATGTACGCCGTGTTCTGGATAAAATGTAATAATTCGAGATGGATTTACTTCTTGAATAATCGCTTCGATTTTATCGGCAACAAAATCAACATCTTCAAATTCTAACGTTTTATCATGGAAACCGAGCATTCTTAAATCTTGAATGCCCATCGCTTCACAAGCCTCTTTCAATTCTTTCTCGCGAATATTTGGAATCGTTTCACGGTTAGCGAATACGTTTTTCCCCATGTTACGTCCCATTTGTCCAAGAGTACCACATGCATACGTTACAGGTACTCCTTGATCTGTTAATAAGCGAATTGTTCCTCCCGCAGCAAATGCTTCATCATCTGGGTGCGGAAATACAACAAGTACATGTCTCTCCATAAGTTTCCCTCCTTCTTACTTAAATGGCGTTAAGCTTAACTCAAGCGCAACTGCTAAGCGACCTTGGTTATCATGCCCTGCTAGTAATAAACGCTCTTTATCGTCTACTTCCCAGTGCGTAATACCTTCAGCATATACCCAGCCATGATCCATTTTTAGACCAACTCGGTATGGGTTTGTTCCAGTTATTTTCCCACGCTCAAAGCGAATAATTGCATTTCGAATGAATACTCCTACTGTCATCATCTTTTCATTAAAGTGTGACGCATACGCTCCATTCGTCGTTTCTAAATGAATATATACATCTTTATTTACAAAACGTTCAATTTCATTTTGAATAAGAGAACTATCTTTTACTATTTCCATCGGAATTCACCTCTTTAAACCATTTTACGCAAAAATAATGTAAATTGCTATCTCTATATTAGAGGACAACGCCCACTTTTCCTAATAATTTGCACTGTGTTTTTTATATTTTTTATATGATATGTAAAAATCACATTTTTTCCTTCACTTTGTTAAATAGTTTTCTTTCTTTTTTGAATTTGCTACAATATATTTTATCCCGTATTAATACAGCGAGATACATTTCGACAATTGAATACATACTTTAAAGAAGGTGACATGATTGGAACAATCAGCACATGAAGTAGCAAATTGGCAATATTATTTTACAATTGCCGTATTTTTAGTCACGTACGGTTTTATTATTTCTGAGAAATTGAATCGTGCTGTAATCGCACTATTCGGTGCTGCTATTATGATTATTTTTGGAATTGTAGATTTACATACTGCTTTCACATCGCATATTCAATGGGAAACGATTACCCTTTTAATTGGGATGATGATTCTCGTACATATTACGAGTCAATCAGGCGTATTTGAATTTGTAGCCATAAAAGCAGCAAAAGCAGCTGGTGGAAAACCAATCCGCATTTTATTATTACTATCCCTATTAACTGCTGTCGGTTCTGCATTTTTGGACAACGTAACAACCGTATTATTAATCGTACCTGTTACACTATCCATTACACGTATTTTAAAAGTAAATCCTGTTCCTTATTTAATTTCAGAAGTACTATTTTCAAATATAGGCGGAACAGCAACATTAATTGGTGACCCGCCGAACATTATGATTGGATCAGCTAATAAGCATTTAGACTTTAATGCCTTTTTACTAAACTTAGCTCCAATCGTAATCATTATTTCTATCGTTACACTTGGCATTATTTACTTCATGTATCGCAACAAACTAAAAACAACGCCTGAGCAAATCGAAAAGCTAATGGCATTAAATGAAAAAGATTATATTAAAGATCAGAGCCTCCTTTTAAAATCCATTACGATTTTAGGACTAACTATTTTAGGCTTTGTACTTCATTCTATTATTCATGTAGACGCTGCCGTTATTGCGATGACAGGTGCTACACTTCTTATGTTAATCGGTGTGAAAGAACATGATATTGAAGATGTATTTGCCCACGTTGAATGGGTAACAATTTTCTTCTTCGCTGGACTATTCGTTCTCGTTGGCGGATTAATTGATATCGGACTTATTTCTTCACTCGCAAAAGAAGTACTCGACGTAACAAATGGCGATATCGGTTTCGCTGCTATACTTATCTTATGGGTATCTGGCATCGCATCTGCGACAATTGATAACATCCCATTTGTCGCAACGATGATTCCACTTATTCAAGATTTAGCTACAGGACTCGGACTATCTGTCGATTCTCCGCAAATTGAAGTACTATGGTGGGCGTTATCACTTGGAGCTTGCCTAGGAGGCAACGGAACATTAATTGGAGCATCAGCAAACGTAGTCGTTGCTGGTATTGCAAAACGTGAAGGACATGGGTTCTCTTATATGGACTTCTTAAAAATCGGTTTCCCCTTAACGATCATTGCGCTATTGTTATCACATGCTTACATTTATTTACGTTATTTAATGTAAAAGTTGTAGTGCATGAAATTATGTCGTCAAATAAAAAAGGTTTGCAGCACTATGCTACAAACCTTTTTTCATCACCAAAATATACCTATAATTGCTAATCCACCTAAAATCATACCACCAATTTGTCCGATGATTGCTGGTGATAATTGAACACCTTTCCTCACTTCAACAACCGGCCTTTCGTGCCTTAGTTGCTGCACTTCACTTTGAAGTTGGTGCACACTTCCATGTAATTCTTTGATTAGTTCTTTTAATTCAGCGATCTCTTCGTTTACTGGCTTACTTTTTTCTAAGTTCATCTCGCATAACTCCTTATAAGGTGAAACTTTAATCAGTGGGGGTTTTGTTCATCCCCCACTGATTATTAGTTGAAC
>NZ_JBFPJH010000027.1:0-26059 GCF_040838255.1 Bacillus sp. C30
CCAATATTGTATATTCCCTTCTAAAATTTAGAATTTTGTGACAAATTACTGGTAATTGTCAACATCTCAATATGATACGGAAATGATTGGATAAAAAAACGCCCCTGCATATAATTATGCAGGGACGAAGAAATCGCGGTACCACCCTAGCTTGTGAAAGGAATGTATCACAAAATAAAGGGTCATATGATATGCGCTCATAAAATAAAAACGTCCCTGCAATATATGCAGGGACGAAAAATTCGCGGTACCACCCTAAATTGTGAAACAGTTTCATTTCACCACTCTTTAGACATAACGGTCTAAACCGTCTTTCACTACTCCTCACGTTTCGTAAAAGAAGCTCCAGGGGGTAATTCATAAATCGCTCTGTACTGGTTCGCACCGACCACCAGCTCTCTGAAATCAGAAAACGAAATACTACTAAATCCTATCAACGCCGATTCATATGATGTTAGTTAAATTTTTATCATATATTCATCATACATGTCAATAAAAACATTCGATATTTTTTTAGGGAAATAAAGGAGAAATGTTTTTAATACTATGAAAATGTGCGTTATAATGAATTTGAAAGGGGAGGAAAGAGTGAAGAAAAAAATAATTCTTTTTACCACCTTACTAGTCGTTGGCGGAAGTGCTGGAATTTACACAGCTTTTGCAGCTGAATCAGAGCAGTCGAAACAAAAGCAAATACAGCAGTCAGAAGTGAAGAAAGTGAAAGAAACTGAAGAGAAGAAATCGATGGAAAAAGCAGCTACTAAACTAGGAGTTTCTACTGAGGGGAAAACAAAAGAAGAGGTTACAAAAGAAGTAGATACCGCTAGATTTGAGCAGCGCCATGATTTGTTAATTGAGCATGCTAAGCAACTTGGAATTGATACAGAAGGAAAAAAAGATGAAGAGATTATTTTAGAAATTGGAAAGATACAACATGGAAAGTAGAACAACTTATCGTATGATAAGTTGTTCTTTTTTGAGAACTGTTTGATTTAAAAATAATTGACAGTCATTTATTTTTAATGTTAACTTTATTTATAAACAAGTTAACATTAGGGGTGACAATTGTGGCTGTTAATAGTAACACGAGTGAAAAATCGTCTTATACATATGAAGAATTATCGAAGAAGAATAAAGATTACGTATGGCACCCATTTACACAAATGAAAGATTATTTAGAAGAAGATCCTGTCATTATTGAACGTGGAGAGGGAAGAAAGCTATACGATGTAAATGGAAATGAATATTGGGACGGTGTTTCATCTATTTGGTTAAATGTTCATGGGCATCAAGTACCAGAACTAGATGAGGCAATTCGCGAGCAATTAAATAAAATTGCTCATTCTACTATGCTAGGACTTGCTAACGTTCCATCTATTTTATTAGCAGAAAAAATAATTGAAGTTGTACCAGAAGGTTTGAAGAAAGTATTCTATTCAGACTCTGGTTCTAGCGCCGTTGAAATTGCAATTAAGATGGCCTTTCAATATTGGCAGCATAAAGGAAAACCGAAAAAACAAAGATTTGTTACATTAAAAGAAGCATATCACGGTGATACGATAGGTGCTGTTTCAGTAGGAGCAATAGACTTGTTTCACCAAGTGTATAGTTCACTATTATTTGAGGCAATTAAAATGCCGTATCCATATACATATCGTTCTCCTTATGGAGATAATAAGGAACAAATTGTAAAGAAACATTTAGAAGAAATGGAAGAAATGCTACAAGAAAAACATGAAGAAGTAGCAGCTATTATTGTGGAGCCATTAATGCAAGGTGCTGGTGGGATGATTACAATGCCAAAAGGATACTTAAAAGGGCTTCGCGATTTATGTACAAAATACAATGTATTATTTATTACAGACGAGGTAGCGACTGGATTTGGGCGTACCGGGAAAATGTTTGCATGTGAACACGAGGATGTGACGCCAGACATTTTAACAGCTGGAAAAGGTTTAACAGGTGGTTATTTACCGGTGGCAATTACGGTAACGACAGATGAAATTTATAATGCCTTTTTAGGAGGCTATGAAGAACAAAAAACGTTTTTCCATGGTCATAGTTATACAGGGAATCCGTTAGGGTGTGCCGTAGCAATTGCAAATTTAGAACTATATGAAAAAACTAATTTAATAGAAGATGTTGCGTATAAAGCAGAATATGTAGCGGCACAATTAGAAGCTCTTAATGAATATAAGCACGTAGGAGATATTCGTCAGTGTGGGCTAATGGTTGGTATTGAACTTGTGAAGAATAAGGAAATGAAAAAATCGTTTGAATGGACAGAAAGAGTCGGCGTTCAAGTATGTAAACGTTCAAGAGAGCTGGGCATGATTTTGCGACCACTCGGTAATACGATTGTATTTATGCCTCCTCTTGCATCTACGGTGGCTGAGATTGATGAGATGTTACGCATTTTATATAAAGCAATCTCGGATGTTACGGAGGGAGAGTAATGAGTGGTTTCTTTATAACAGCAACGGATACAGAAGTTGGCAAAACGGTAGTGACAGGAGCATTGGCAGGTATATTTCGAGAGCGTGGACATAATGTTGGTGTATATAAACCGTTGCAAAGTGGACATGTTGCATCAAATCCTGAGGGTGATGCAGCAAGATTAAAAGCATTATCGGGTGTACCGACAAAAGAAGATAAAATTTGTCCTTATTCCATTGAAGAACCACTTGCTCCGAGACTTGCTATGAAAAGAGCTGGAAGGACGGTAATGTTAAAAGGAATTACTGCTCACTATAATGAACTACTAAAAGAGTTTAATAGCCTATTGGTAGAAGGAGCTGGTGGGCTTGCCGTCCCATATACAGAAGACGCTTTAGTGATTGATTTTGCAAAAGAATTAGAGCTCCCTCTTATTGTAGTAGCGCGTCCGACACTAGGGACAGTTAATCATACTGTCTTAACAATTTCTTATGCAAAGGCACACGGTTTAACAGTAGCAGGTGTAATTTTGTCTGGTTGTAAAGAATGTGAAAAAGAAAGAGTACAAGAAAACAAAGAAATGATTGAGGAGTTAAGTGGAGTACCTGTTTTAGGTTTATTACCATTCCTTGAAGGTGAGTTTACAAGGGAAGAATTATTGGAATCGGCAAAAGAACATATTATGATTTCAAAATTAGAGGAGCTCATCCAAAATGAATCAAATGTGGCGCACGCATCTTCAATCTAAAGTAGAACAATTAAAGGAGCAAGGGCAGTATCGTAATTTACATGTAACAGAGAAAGCGGAAGAGACATGGCTTATTCGAAATAATTATTTGATGCTAAATTTAGCATCAAATAATTATTTAGGGTTAGCTGGAGATGAAAGGTTGAAAGAAGCTGCTATTGTCTGCACAAAAAAATATGGAACTGGAGCGACTGCCTCTCGTCTCGTTGTAGGAAATTATCCACTGTATGAAGAGGTTGAGAGAAGTATATGTGATTGGAAAGGTACTGAAAGAGCATTAATCGTAAATAGCGGATATACAGCAAATGTAGGTGCTATATCTGCTTTAGCCTGTCGTCACGATATGGTTTTTAGTGATAAATTAAATCACGCAAGTATTGTTGATGGAATTATATTAAGCGGAGCAGAGCATAAAAGATATCGTCATAATGATTTGGATCATTTAGAAAAGATGTTGCAAATAGCGTCACCAGAAAAGAGAAAATTAATCGTAACAGATACGATTTTTAGTATGGATGGAGATATTGCATATTTGAGAGGCTTAGTTCAGCTGAAAGAGAAATACGGGGCGATCATTATAGTTGATGAAGCACATGCAAGTGGAATATATGGAATCGGTGGAGCCGGATTATCTCATGTAGAAAAAGATATTGCTCAAAAAATTGATATACATATGGGGACGTTTAGTAAGGCTTTAGGGTGTTATGGTGCGTATTTAACGGGTGATTCTATTTATATAGAGTATTTACAAAATATGATGAGAAGCTTGATTTTTACTACAGCTTTACCACCAGGAACATTAGGGGCGATCCGAAAAGCAATTGAAATTGTGAAAGGAGATAACGAAAGAAGAGAGCGACTTATAGAGAATGGTGCATATTTCAGGACGCATTTACAAGAAGCTGGTTTTGATATTGGGAATAGCTCAACTCATATTGTACCGATTGTAGTTGGGTCAAATGAAAATACTTTACGGTTTAGTGAAAGGTTACAAGAGGTAGGTATCGCAGCCATTGCAATTCGTCCGCCGACTGTTCCAGTTGGTAGTTCTCGAGTCCGTTTTGCAGTTACGTCACAACATACAATAGCCGATTTAAAATGGGCTATTCAGCATATTATACGCATTGGTAAAGAAGAGGGGTTTTTAGTATGAAAGAGCTAAAGCTTATTTTTATTCCAGGATGGGGAATGGAAGAAGGTGTTTGGACTTTGGTTCTGCCGTATTTTAAAGGATATTCTGTTCAATGTATAGATTGGCGTAACGTGAAAGAACAAAGTGAATTTGCGGGGCGAATAATAGATGTAGCGCAGGATGAAAATGTAATTTTAGTTGGATGGTCACTAGGAGCGTTAGCGGCAGTACAAGCTTATAAAAAGATTAAGGCCCAAGGTATGGTACTAATTGGTGGTACCGTTAAATTTACCAATACAAGTGACTATACAAGTGGATGGAATTCCTTGCATGTAGAACGTATGAAAAAGAATTTAACGAGAAAAAAAGAAGATACTTTGAAGCGTTTCTATGAAAATATGTTTACAAAAAGTGAGCTGAGGGAGAATACGAGTTTTGAAGAGATTGCGCAGAAGTTTAAAGGAGACTCGATTCAGTCTTTACAATTAGGCTTAGATTATTTAATAGAAACAGATATGAGAAATGAAGTAATAGATATGAAAGCCCCGCTGTTACTCCTTCATGGAGAGCAGGATGTAATATGTCCATTGTCTGCAGCCCATAGTATGGCGAATAATACGAATGCCAATCTAAAAGTAGTAAGCGGTGCTGGGCATGCATTATGTGTAACGAATTTTGAATATTGTGCAAATGAAATTATTCAATTTGTAGAGGGGATACGACATGATCAACAAAACGTTACTGCAAAAACGGTTTAACGGGGCGGCTGTATCTTACGATCAATATGCAAATGTACAAAAAAAGATGGCGCATTCGTTACTTTCTACATTGAAGGAACGATATAGTGAAACATCATCGATACGTATTTTAGAACTTGGATGCGGGACAGGATATGTAACAGAGCAATTATCAAATTTATTTCCGAAAGCTCATATTACAGCTGTGGATTTTGCTGATGAGATGATTGCAGTCGCGAAAACTAGAAAAAGTTTGGGAAATGTGATGTTTCGATGTGAAGATATTGAACAATTAAAATTAGAAAATCCATATGATGTCATCATTTCAAATGCTACATTTCAATGGCTTAATGATTTAAAAGAGACAGTGAAAAATTTATTTAACTATTTGTCTGAAGAAGGAATATTATTATTTTCCACGTTTGGTAATACGACTTTTCAAGAATTGCATACGTCTTTTCAGCGTGCTAAGAAAGAAAAGGGGATACACAATTGTACTTCAATAGGACAACGATTCGTTTCGAAAGAACAGTTAGTGAATATATGCAAAAATCCATTAGGAAATGTACATGTTTCTGAAACGTGTTACATAGAAAGCTTTACAGAAGTTAGGGAGTTTCTACATTCTATTCGAAAAGTAGGGGCAACCAATAGTAATGAAGAGTCTTACTGTCAAAGCCCTTCACTCTTTCGTACGATGCTTCGTATATACGAAAGAGACTTCACGGGAAAAGAAGGGATAATGGCAACATATCATGCTTTATTTGCGTATATAACAAAAGAGGGGAAGAGATGAAATGAAACAAGTACAAACAAAAAGGGATTGGAAAAAACTTGCATACGACGTAGTAGAAGAGAAAATGATTACGAAAGAAGATGCAATTGCAATATTAGAAGCTGATGATACAGAGGTTTTAGAAATTATGAATGCAGCTTACATCATTCGCCATCATCATTTTGGTAAGAAAGTAAAGTTGAACATGATTATAAATACGAAATCTGGATTATGTCCTGAAGATTGTGGGTATTGTTCACAGTCTATTATTTCAGAAGCACCGATTGATAAGTATGCATGGTTAACACAAGAGAAAATTGTTGAAGGAGCGCACGAAGCAATTCGTCGTAAAGCAGGTACATATTGTATTGTTGCATCTGGTCGTCGTCCGACGAATAAAGAAGTAAATCACGTTATTGGAGCAGTTAAGGAAATTCGTGAAACGACAGATTTAAAAATTTGCTGTTGTTTAGGATTTTTAAATGAAGATCAAGCAGGTCAGTTAGCAGAAGCTGGTGTGCATCGTTATAATCACAATTTAAATACGCATGCCAACAATTATGATAGCATTTGTTCAACGCATACGTATGACGATCGTGTTGATACAGTCCAAAAAGCGAAGCAAGCCGGTATTTCTCCATGCTCTGGAGCAATTTTCGGAATGGGAGAAACGATTGAACAGCGCGCTGAAATTGCATTTGAATTACAACGTTTAGATGCGGATTCTATTCCATGTAATTTTCTTGTTGCTGTAAAGGGTACTCCGCTTGAAGGACAAAAAGAATTAACACCTGTAGAATGTTTAAAAGTGCTGGCGATGATGCGTTTTGTAAATCCAACAAAAGAAATTCGTATTTCAGGTGGTCGAGAACTTAATTTACGTTCTGTACAGCCACTTGGTTTATTTGCAGCAAACTCTATCTTTGTCGGGGACTATTTAACAACAGCTGGACAAGAGCCGACTGCGGACTGGGGTATGATTGAAGATTTAGGATTTGAGATTGAAGAATGTGCGCTATAAGATAGATGAAAAGCAAACTCTTTAAAGGGTTTGCTTTTTTTTGTAAATAAAATGTAATAAAAGTCCATTAACGCTTGATAGTAGTCACTTTTGGACGAGAAAAATAATTTTGTGGACGAATTTTCCAAGCCCTAATTGTACATAGTAAAAATGTAATTTATATCGGGTTGGAGGATTTTACATGTACAAATACATATTAACTATTATGACCTGTCTGATTTTAATAAAAGCGATAAGTGCTGATCCAGTTAAGGCGGCTGAAAATCCTGAACAAAAAGAAATGCAACAAAGAATTGAACAACATTTTCGAACGAAAGCTGAACATTTTGGGCTTGAAACAGAAGGAAAAGATTTAAAAGAAGTGAGGAAGGAAATTTCTATTATAGAAGAAGCGGAAAAGAGAGAAAATGTGTGGAGAACAGCACAAGCTCTTCGTATAAAAACAGAAGGAAAAACGATGGATGAATTAATAGAAGATGTACGAAAAAAGGTGAGAAAATAAAAAAAGAGGCCGTAGCCTCTTTTTTAAGCCCATTGTTTTGATAAATGAGCCATTTCGATCGCAGCAACTGCCGATTCATATCCTTTATTACCAGCTTTTGTACCTGCACGTTCAATCGCTTGTTCAATTGTTTCTGTCGTTAATACACCGAAAATAACTGGAATGTCCGTTTGTAGTGATAAAGACGCAACACCTTTTGCTACTTCATTACAAACGTAATCGTAATGTGTTGTAGCACCGCGAATTACTGTACCTAATGTAATAACAGCATCATATTTTCCGCTATTGGCCATCTTTTTAGCGATTAAAGGAATTTCAAATGCACCAGGAACCCATGCAACATCAATATCATTCTCTTCTACACCGTGACGCTTTAATCCATCTAAAGCTCCGCCAAGTAACTTACTTGTAATAAACTCATTAAAACGTCCAACAACAACCCCAACTTTTAATCCTGTACCAACTAAATGACCTTCGAATACCATAATGTATCTCTCCCTTAATTATAAGTTTAGTAAATGTCCTAATTTGCTTGCTTTCGTTTGTAAATACGTTTTATTTTCTTCTTTTGTTGGCATTTGCAACGGTACACGCTCGGTTACTTCTAAATCGTAACCTTGTAAGCCAGCAATTTTTCGTGGATTATTCGTTAATAATCGTAAACTTTGTAAGCCTAAATCTTTTAAAATTTGAGCGCCAATACCGTAATCACGAAGATCAGCTGGGAACCCAAGTTTTTCATTTGCTTCTACAGTATCTAACCCTTCTTCTTGTAACTTATAAGCGCGAAGCTTATTCAGAAGGCCAATGCCTCGTCCTTCTTGTCTCATATAGAGAAGAACACCTTTTCCTTCACGCTCAATTTGAGCAAGTGCAGCATGTAGCTGTGGTCCGCAATCACAGCGGCACGAACCAAATACATCTCCTGTTAAGCATTCTGAATGAACGCGTACAAGTACAGGTTCGCCTGTTGAAATATTACCTTTTACGAGCGCGATATGTTCTTTCATATCTAATGAGTTAGAATAGCCAATTGCATGGAAAGTACCGAAATCTGTAGGTAATGTAATTTCCACTTCTCTTGTCACAAGTGTTTCGTGATGGCGGCGATAAGCAATTAAATCTTCTATTGTAATCATTTTTATATCAAATTGTTTTGCGCACTCTAGTAAATCAGGTACACGTGCCATCGTACCGTCCTCATTTATAATTTCGCAAATGACTCCAGCTGGTTCTGCTCCGCAAAGTTTGGCTAAATCGACAGCGGCTTCTGTATGACCAGCACGGCGCAGGACACCGCCTTCTTTCGCAATTAATGGAAAGATATGTCCAGGGCGATTGAAATCAGAGCCTTTTGATGCAGGGTTTAACAATTCTTGTATCGTAGTTGCACGTTCATGAGCACTAATCCCTGTTGTTGTAGAAACATGATCAATGCTCACTGTAAACGCAGTGTGATGTGAATCTGTATTATGAGATACCATTGGTTCTAACTGTAGACGTTCTGCGTACTCCTCCGTAATGGGTACACAAACGAGACCACGACCGTGTGTAATCATAAAATTAATCGTTTCTGGTGTAATGTACTCTGCTAAAGCAATAAAATCGCCTTCATTTTCTCGGTTTTCATCATCACATACGATAACAACTTTTCCTTGTTTTAAATCTTCTAGGGCTTCTTCAATACGATGAAACATTGTGCTTCCTCCTTATAGAAATCCGTTTTCTTGTAAAAAGCTTTCGGTCATTGAACCAGTTCTTTTTGCGGGCTTTGAGATAAAGCGTTCAATATATTTTCCAATCATGTCACACTCAATGTTTACGATGTCCCCGGATTTTTTTTCTCCGATTATAGACTCGCTTACTGTGTGGGGGATGAGTGAAATTGTAATTGAAGATTCGTCTATATCAAATATTGTTAAGCTAGTGCCATCAACAGCAACGGATCCTTTATGCAAACAATAGCGTAGTAATTCATCAGAAATTGCTATTTTGTAATAGATGGCATTGTAATGTTGTTTTTTAGTTAAAATCGTACCGATGCCATCGATATGTCCGGTGACGAAATGTCCACCGAATCGTCCGTTTGCAGCCATCGCCCGTTCTAAATTCACTTTGGCACTTGGCTTTAGCATACGAAGTGATGTTGCTTTCATTGTTTCAGGCATTGCGTCGACAGTGAATGAAGTAGTCGTAAAAGTAGTTACTGTTAAGCAAATGCCGTTAACTGCGATACTATCACCTAATTTGACATCCGATAAAATTTGCTTTGCGCTAATAGTTAGCTTCATTGCTTCACCACTTTGAGTCATGCTTGATATCGTTCCTAACTCTTCTACGATTCCTGTAAACATTCCGTCACCTCGCTTTTTAAGGTTGCAACAATTTTTATATCATTATCGATTTGTTTCATCTCTTGAATTGTTAAGGAAAGTGCATCTTGTAACTTCGAAAAACCAGCTCCGCCAAATAAGGTGGGTGCATCTTTTCCACCAATTAATTTCGGGCTTATATAGGTCACGATTTCATTAAAACTATTTGTTTTTAAGAAGTTTGCATGCACCGTTTGACCACCTTCAACGAACAGAGAAAGAATTTGTTTCTCACCGAGCAGGGATAGGACATCTTGTATTTCAATTTGCTGTGTTTTCATTTGGAATACAGCTATATTGTTAGATTCATAAGACGCTATTTTCTCTTTGTTTACATCCTTACCGACAATAATCCATGTCGGAGTTAAGCCATCTGTTATGACATGAGAAGATGGCGGCGTTCGTAAGTGGGTATCTAAAATAACGCGTATAGGATGTTTACCTCCGTTTGAAATTCGTGTTGTTAAGTGTGGATTATCAGTTAGAACTGTATTCACACCGACTAGAATAGCATCATGTATATGACGATATTGGTGAACGTCAGCGCGTGCTTCTTCGCCTGTAATCCACTTACTTTCACCGGTTACAGTTGCTGTTTTTCCATCTAAGCTCATTGCTGTTTTTATTGTTACAAAGGGACGTTTCGTTTTCATATAGTGAAAAAAGTATCGATTTAATAAAGTGGCTTCCGCCTCAAGAACACCAGTAGTTACCTCGATTCCAACTTCTTCTAATCTCCTTTTTCCATTTCCGGAAACGAGTGGATTGCAATCAAGAGTAGCAATTACAACACGCTGAACTCCTTTTTCAATGAGTAATTCACAGCAAGGGGGTGTTTTTCCAAAATGGCTACATGGTTCAAGTGTTACATAAACGGTAGCGTCTTTTGCTCTTTCACCAGCCATGTGAAGAGCATGAACTTCAGCATGTTCTTCACCAGCACGCATGTGGGCACCCATTCCAACGATTTTCCCATCTTTAACAACAACGGCACCAACCATAGGATTTGGGCTTGTTTGTCCCGATGTTCCTTGTGCTAACTGCAAGGCAATCCTCATATATTCTTGATCTGTCATTCTTTTCACCTCTCCTGAAAAAATCAAAAAACCCCAAGGATTTTATATCCTTGGGGTTTGGGAGACGTGATTTCTAGAAATATAGTTCGAATACGAAAGTATAGGAAAGAAACCTAACGATGACTGATATTTTGGCATAAGGAAAAAACCTAGCAAAATATCAAATTCTTTCAACGCTAGTCGTATCTTGTTATTTCAGTATAGAAACATAAGTATACAAAATAAAACATATATAAAGATTCAAAATGAAACTTTAAAAATATGCATACTGAAATAAAAGTGTATTCGCTATATAAAATTACTAGAAAACATATCCTTCTCCCATCCAGACTATACTGTCGGCCCTAGAGTTTCACTAGATCCACCGTTTTCGCGTTGAAAACGGGTCACGGACTTAGAAGCTATCGCTTCATCACCGCCGGTTGGGAATTTCACCCGACCCCGAAGGATGTTGTTTGCTCACATTATAGCACAAAAAAGAAAAAAGCATAGTAAAAAATGTTCGAATGTGAAGAATTGTTTGAAAATATATGCCGATTTGAATGGGGAAGAAAGTAATAGAAATGTTGAAAGGGGAAGGGCTGTATAGGCTTTGATCAAAAGAAAAAACATACACAAATAAATGTGCATGCTCTTTAAATATTTATTCTGCCTCTGGTGCTCTAACAACAGACTCGAATTTTCCTTTATGCGAAGCATCGCAATAAGGCATGTTTTTTGATAAACCACAACGACATAAAGAAAATGCTGGTTTTGCTGGGAATACATTCCCTTGTGAGTCAACTAATTCCACGTCCCCTGTAACGCGAAAAGAGCCATTATCATTCACTTTAATTTGTACTTTTGCCAACGTTATCCCTCCTTTCCAAACGCTTACTCTCATCATATAATTAGGGAGAGTACTTGGCAATATAAAGTGAAACTTTAATCAGTGGGGGCATCCCCACTGATTATTAGTTGAACCAATCGGGCGTTTACGGGCAGTTAATCTCCCACCTTACTTCTTTGCCTAAGCTGAATTTTGAGGTGGGAGTCTTACTGCCCGTTAATGCGGGATAAAAAGAGCACTTTGTTTGAGAGAGAAGAGAGTGTTATAATAGTTTTTATAACTGACTAGAGTAAGGTGACGAAAGATGGATAAAAAATTACACGCACTACAAAATATTGCAAATGAGCGCACATGGGCATCATTTTTGAATGATAATCATCCATATAGTTTACTTCATTGGTCAATCGCAGGTGTAGGACAAGAACCGAAAGATGTTTGGTTACTTCAAGATGAGGTAACTTTTCAAACGACGGAATTCCCAACGCTAGACGAGGCAGTAAAGTGGATTTCTGAAAATATGGAACAAGTTACAGACGTTTTAGCGCAGTAAAAAAACAGGCTTATGCAAGCCTGTTTTTTGTTTCTTTTACATATGTGTTTAAAAATTGATCGATGGCATCTTCGTACTCTTCTTTATTTTCATTATAAGAGCAAGCGTGTGCACCATGTTCTGCAATATAAAGCTGTTTATTATTTTCTTTCGCTTCATAAAGTGATTTCGTCATATCAGATAAAATATAGTCATCATCTTTACTATGAATAAAGAGAACCGGATTGTTAATATTTTTTATACAATCAATTGGTGAAACTTCACGAATTGTATAGCCATCACGAACTTTTAAAAAGGCATTTGCTAAAGGTAATAAAGGCCATTTTGGCAAATGAAACTCAACTTTCAAACGATGTTGTAACTGTCCATAAAAATCAGAGAAAGGACAATCGGCAATATAAAAATCAGCACCATCTTCTACAAGTCCTGCATATTGAAGAAGAGTTGCAGCACCCATAGATTCACCATGAATTCCGAGTGTAATATTCGTTCCGAAACGATCTTTTAGCCAGTCAACTACTGACTTTAAATCATGTTTTTCATAATAGCCATAACTTGTTGTTTTACCACCGGTTTTACCATGACGGCGATGATCATAAATAAATACGTTATATCCTCTATTTAAAAATAAGTTTGCATATTTAACGGAATTCATTTTATTTACAGTCACCCCGTGGCAAAAAATCATAAATTTATTGGAATGACCAGCTGGCATGTAATATCCGTGAAGTTCGTATCCGAATTGAGAAGGGATGTGAACCTCTTCTTTTTGAATAGCCTTAAAATCGTCCAAATGAAAATGCTTTTTCGTTTCGCGTTCTAAAACTTCTTCCTCTGTTTTTTTCTTCAAGTACATAACTTTATTTGTAAAGAAAATCCCAATCGCAGTTAGTGCACCTAGTATAGTAAACAATGCTGTAAAAAAACGTTTCATACTTTACCTCATCCTCCAAATACCTCTACATGTGATACACTAACATTGTATCACAATGATGTGAAAAGGGGAGAAATCGTGTAGGGTTCATATACAAAAAATCACACCAGAAATGAAAGAAGCAATTCAGGATTTTATGTGTGAAAACTGGGGAAGCTCAATGATGGTCTCGCGAGGCAGAGTACATCAATTAGAAGAATTACCTGGTTTTATTGCACTTAGAAATAACAGAATAGTGGGAATTTTAACATATAAAGTGATAGAAAACATGTGTGAAATTGTATCGTTAAATAGTTTTGAGGAAGGGAAGGGGATTGGTACAAAACTGGTGGATTGTGTATTGCGAGTGGCAAAAGAGAACGAATGTAAAAAAGTGTGGCTTATTACGACGAATGATAATATGAACGCACTTCGTTTTTATCAAAAACGTAACTTCATGATGACGAACTTGTATATTGATGCGGTAAAGGAAGCACGAAAAATAAAGAAAGAAATTCCATTTATTAGTTATGGTAATATCGCGATTTCACATGAAATTCAGCTGGAGTATATTTTCTGAGTAGAGTGAAAATTGTGTAACAATTTTCAGAAATATAAAACAATAACCTTGACGAATGTTATATTTTGGTTTAATTTAAAATTGTAATCTATTACCATATTAAGGGGTGACGATGTGGCAACTATACGTGATGTTGCAAAATTGGCCGGTGTTTCAGTCGCAACCGTTTCAAGAGTCATTAACGAAAAAGGATATGTCCATGAAGATACGGTGAAACAAGTAAAAAAAGCAATTGAAGAATTACATTATAGACCGAATGCTACAGCAAAGCCTTTATTTAAACAGCCTTCAACGGTGATTGCATTACTTGTAGATAATTTGCATAATCCATCATACATCACTTTGCTCCGTTTCGTTGAGGAAATAGCATACAAAGAAGGGTATCAAGTAATAGTTTGTAATATAGAAAATAAGAATAGATACATAGATATGTTGGAGCAAAATAACATTGCAGGCGTTATAATGACGAAATCTGTTTTTCGAAGTATAGGAGAAATCTCACTTCCTTTCGCTGTGCTTGAAGAACGACAATCTCTTATGAGCTATTATGAAAGTGGACAGAAAGCTGTTTCTTTATTAAAAGAGAAAGGCTGCCAGTTTCTTGCTTATATCGGTGAGGGAGTAGAGAGTGAAGAAATGGAAGAGCATGTGGCAGGATTTCTAGATACTGCTTGGAAAGAAGGACTTTCTTATCGAGAGGAAATTGTACAAGGGTATACGAATCAACAGTTTCTTGAATTGTTACAAAAGCATCCATACATAGATGGGGTTGTAGCTTCAAGTGATAAGGTCGCTATTGAGCTAATCAGGGCGGCGAAAACTCTTAATATTCATATACCAGGTAAGTTACAAATCATTGGATTTAACGGGAGTGTAGAGGGTGAATGGATAAGTCCATCATTAACGACGATTGGAAGTTATATCGAAGAAAATGGGGAAATAGCTTTTCAACAGTTAATAGGAAAAATAAAGAAGAAACAAGTGCGACAAGAAGAAGTGGAAACAGAATTTAGGTGCATTGAGAGAGAAACAACAAAGTAAAAGGTGCGTTTTTAAAACGCACCTTTTATAGTGTAATTGCGGCAATAAAGCCGAATATAAGTAACGGTATATTATAGTGTAGAAATGTTGGGACACATGTATCCCATATATGATGGTGCTGACCATCAGCATTTAAACCGGACGTTGGTCCAAGTGTACTATCAGATGCTGGAGAACCCGCATCACCAAGTGCACCGGCTGTACCGATAATTGCGATTGTAGCCATGGGACTAAATCCGAGCTGGACGCATAATGGTACGAAAATTGTTGTTAAGATTGGGATGGTTGAAAAGGAAGAGCCAATTCCCATCGTAACGAGAAGTCCAATAATGAGCATAAGAAATGCAGCAAGCGGTTTATTATTTCCGATTATGTGTGCACTCGTTTGCACAAGAGATTCAACATGTCCAGTTTTTCGAAGAACAGCGCCAAATCCAGCGGCAGAAATCATAACAAATCCGATAAAGGACATCATACGCATTCCACTCGTTAAAATAGCATCGGCTTCTTTAAGAGGGAGGCTACCGCTAACTGATAAGACGATAATACCTGCTAAAGCACCAAAAATCATTGATTCTGTTGCTAATTGCACAGTTAATGTAGCGAGTATTGATAATAAACCCAAAGTAATGCTTCTTTTCGTATAGGGAACGATTTCATTCTGTGCAGAATGAATTTGTTCTGTTTCATATGTACGTGGTTTTCGGTATGTAATGAAAACCGCTACACATAATCCGATAATCATACCGATTGCTGGAATAGTCATCGCTTTTGGAATAAGTGCGACATCAAATGTGAGACCGCTTTGCGCAGCATTTGTTTGCAATACGTCATGATAAATTTTTCCGAACCCTGCTGGAACCCACATGTAAGGGGTAATTAACCCAAATGTAATAAGACATGTTACAAGCCTACGATCCACCCTCAGCTCATTTAATACTTTTAAAAGTGCTGGAATTAAGATTGGGATGAAGGCGATATGAACAGGGATAATATTTTGTGAGAAACAAGCCATTGTTAAAATGATAAATAATATAAGTATTTTAGAATAGACTTGTTTTTTCGTGTCTTGTTCGTTGCCGATCCATTTTAAAGCTGATTGGATCATTGCATCAGGAAGTCCTGTTTTTGAAAGGGAAATAGCAAATCCACCGAGCATTGCGTAGCTTAATGCGATAGGAGCACTGTTCCCAAGACCGGCTGTAAAAGTACTAATTGTTTCTGAAATACCGAGTCCGCCGATAAGTCCGCCTGTTAAAGCTCCAACGATAATGGCGACAATGACTTGGACACGTAACAAACTAAGCAGTAGCATGACTGCTACTGCGATGAGTACAGCGTTCATAATAAATGTAATCTCCCTAATTTTTATTCTGTTAAGGCAAGCAAGTGTTTGTAGTGACATATACTTGCGACATATCATTATAAAATGTTTTCTATGAAATGTAAAAGCGCCTTTTGTTATTAATGTTGAAAAGATAGTTCTTGTTTAATTGATTGTAAAGATTTAGCGAATAACTCAGGCTCTTCTAAATCTGGAGAATGTGCCGAGTTTGGAAACCAAATCATCTTTTTAATAGGAGCTTGAATGATATCGCAATATTGTTGAACGAGTGCATAAGGAGTTTGATAATCATAGCGACCAGAACAAAAATAAACAGGAATAGATAAACTTGAAATAGATGAAAAGAAATCGATTGTCAGCATCTCTTCCCATAAAACTCCGGATTTTAAATTTCCTGCGAGAAATTTGAACCAATCTAATAGCGTATATTCAGGAGAAAAGAAGCCTTTTCGTATGAAAGAAAAGGAAGATCCATTTTGGATTGCTCCTCCGAATGTACCAAGCCACTTTCTTTGAATAATGAGGCGTCTCGTATCTAAAAAGGGTGGTTTCCCTAATTTTAAAAGAGAAGCTAATGCCTTTTTATGGTCATGTTTTTTGGCAGAGCTAATTAAATGTTGATATAGTAATTCTTCATTTTGCTTCATATGTACGATTTGACCGATGCCGATGTATGCTTCTATATATTCGGGACATTGATTAGCGATTTGTAGTCCGATAATACTTCCCCAAGAATGACCTGCGAGAAATAGTTTTTGCTTATTAAAGCGTTTGAGAAGATATTGAATAACCTTTTTTGCATCTGAAAAAAATTGATCAATCGTAAGATTTGTTTGGATGTCCCGCCATAAAAAGGATTTACCTGCCCCTCGCTGATCCCAATTAATAACGATAAAGTGCTTTTCTAACTCTTTTTGAAAATGGCGAATAAAGCCGATTTGTGCCATACCAGGGCCGCCGTGACAGCATAATAAAATAGGCTGTTCCACGTTTTGGCCGCGTATAAGGAGAGATTGTTTCCGGTCATTAATCATAACGCTTTCTATCGTAGCGATACTGTTAGGGATTAGTTGCTTCTTTTCGTTGTAAAACTGAGGGGTGTGGCTACGAAAAAGCATATGTAAACCTCCTTTTCTTAAATGGTATGAATCGCACAGGCTCTTTCTTTTGCATATACTACTAGAAAATCATTGTATCATAACATACTGGTTTGATTTCAAGTTTAGGCGATTAAGAGAGGAGGGAGAATGTGACGATTGGAGAAATTATTGATTCTTTAAATAGACGCGAATCAATCGCTATTATAGCGAAACGGCTTGAAATGAGCCCATATACATTATCAAAGAAATTAAGGGTGATTGGATATGAATATGATGGAGAGCAGAAAAAACGTATCTTTATAGGTGATGGCGAAGAGCCACGTCATTTGCAAATCCAAGAAGCTACTGCCCTTCAATATGCAAAAACAGACTATCAATTACTAATTTATGAACAATTACAAAGCATTTATGAATTGCTAAGAAAAAGAGAAGAAGTAAGTGTTCAAATTATAAGTAAGAGCACAGAGAAAAAGAAACGAACCTTTTCGATTAATATAGAAGTATTAGCAAGACTAGATGTTATATCGGAATCAAAAGGGATTCAAAAGTCTAAAATTGTAGAAGAAGCACTACAGGAATTTTTGCAACGGTATGATGTTAATCATGAAACGTATCCAGAGAAATAAAAGAAAGGATACTATGTTCCATATAAGAGCATGTATCCTTTCTTTTATTTCATTTTTTGTTTTGTTTCGAAAAGTAATATAGGAACCAAACGGCATGATTTTGTTCATCAGCTGCTGCGCGCCGAAATGTTTCTTTCACTTGTTGATTTGTCGTTTCGTCAGCAATTTCTAAGTGAAAATCAACTGTTCGTTGCTCATCTTGCCGAATTTCAAGGATTTGAGTTCGTTCATTTATGTCTGGAGCTAAAGTAGCTAATCTAGCATAAAAATGAATGGCGCTATATTCTCCGTTAATTGCTTTCTCAATACTACGAATGTGTTTGTCGATCAATGTATCGGCATTGTTTGATAGAAATACATACAAATCTTCCCATTATAGTTTTCTATATACTACGAAGAAACAAGGGGCTATGTGCGTATCCTTTACTGCACTAGAAGAATGACAATACGTATGACTCTAAAAGAAGAAGCTCCTTGCATATAAAAGGAGCTTCTTCTTTCGAGTGTCACGCACTAGTTTGAATAGTATTTAATTGTTTTTTTGAATACGTCCATCAATAATCGGCTGAATTGGTTCTTTCACTTGTTTTACATAATCGACTAATGCTTCAAAATCGTTTGGACCAGTTTCAGCATTTTTTCCATTTTTAAAGGATACGAATCCATCACCGCCAGAAGCTAGGAAAGCATTTGCAACTATGCTATACGTTTTAGAGGGAACTAATTCTTCACCATTTGTTAAACGGATATTCGTAACCTTTTCGTTATTTGGTTTGTTTGCATCCCAAGTGTATTGAATACCTGAAATTTGAAGCATTCTCGTTGCTCCTTTTTGCCATTGTTGATTTAATATATCACGAATATCTTGACCTGTTAGATCTACTTTAATTAATTGGTTTCCGAAAGGCTGAATGCCGTATAATTCGCCCCATGTAATATCTCCAGCGTCTAGATCATTACGAATTCCACCAGGATTCATAAGAGCGATTTGTGTTTGCATAGTTTGGCGCTGGGCATCCGCAACTAAATTTCCAAGTGTAGATTCACCAGCATCGTTTTGTTTACGGTCGATAGGTGCTGTAGATTTTCCGACTACTTCATTTACAAGAGGTGCGATTTTTTCTTTATATTGATCTAACTTTTGTTTTACTTGTTTATCAGGCTCTACACCTTCATGGTACGTTGTAATAACTTCAGCTTTTTTCTTCACAATATCTTTTGTTTTTCTATCAATCGTTACATCTACATCAGAGAAAGCCATCCCGTAAGAGTTCGCTTGCACGATAAGTTTATTATTTACAGTACCATTTACGTACGTATGACTATGTCCGCCGAAAATAACATCAACTTCGGGATCTGTTTCATTTGCAATGCGAGTAAGGTCACCGTTTGTTACACCAGTGTCATCAGTTGTACCTCCAACGTGTGCAAGGACTACGATAGATTTAACGCCGAGACGCTTTAATTGTTGTGTGGATTTATTAATAGCCTCTACTTCATCAGTGATTTCTACATTTTTAAGCATAGTAGGCATAACGACATTTGGTGTATCCGTTGTAACAACTCCGATGAATCCTACAGGAACTCCGTCTACCATTTTTACAGTAAATGGTGGTAAAAATAAGCGGCCAGTTGATTTATTATAGAAGTTTGCAGCGACATAAGGGAAGTTTGCTCCTTTGAAATTCCCTGTTTTTTCGTGATATCCACCGTAAATGAGGCGTTTCATTTCATCGATACCTTCATCAAATTCATGGTTTCCGATTGTACCAACATCAAACTTTAAGTCATTTAAAAATTCAATTGTTGGTTCGTCTTGTAATAATGCGGAAACTGGTGGGCTGGCTCCGACAATATCACCGGCATGTACGAGAAGTGTATTAGGGTTTTGTTTTTTGCGTTCTTTTAAATAAGTAGCTAAATAATCAGCGCCACCAGCTTCTTTATTGTTAACTTTTTTTACAGTATCTAGTTGACCATGTAAATCATTAATACCAAGCATTTGTACGTCTATGTATCGGTTTTGTTCGGCAGGAGTCTGAGATGGAGGAGCGGCGAATACGCTTGAAAAAGTAATAGTACTTAAAACAGCAACAGTAGGAATAATTTTTTTCCACATAATTAATTTCTCCTTTTTTTATAATCTGACATCATACGACATAATTTTAATAGATTACTAGGATTATATCTATATAAAAATTTAGTTTTTTCGAAAAATTAACATATTTACAAAAGATAAATAATAGAGTAGGGAACCTTTTTTATTGTCGATTTCGCCGTGTATCCTCTATAATGGAGAAAAAAGTAAAAGGTGAATAGTATGAAGAAAAAGAAGCAAAGACAAACACAAAGACACTCTCAAATGAATCAACCAGAGAAAGAATCACTTACACTAGGTGATCAATTGAACGATTCGTTAATGCAACAATTAAAGAATAAGAAAAAAGAGTTGCAAGTGAGAGAAGAGAAAAAAGAGGCAGCAGAACAAGAAAGAAAGCGTAAAGAACAAAAAGAACGTGAAAAGAATAAATCATTTGAAGAACTGTTAAGTGAAAGTAGCCTTACTTGGAAAGACTTTAAATAATAAAAAGATGATCAGTGAAATGCCGCTGATCATTTTTTTGACGAGTTTGTAAGAAAAGGGGAGTTAGAATGAGGAAAATTGTAGTCGTTCCGTATGAAAATCATTGGAGTGAGAAATTCCAAATGGAAGCCGAAAGATTAAAATCGGCGATGCCAGAAATGGTGAAAGTCCATCATATTGGAAGTACGTCAGTGCCAGGACTGGCAGCTAAACCAATTATAGATATGATTATGGAAGTAGAGAGTATCGACAGAGTAGATCATTGGAATGAACGTTTTAAAGAGCTTGGTTACATCGTAAAAGGGGAAAATGGTATTTCAAGACGTCGTTATTTTATTCATGGGAATGAGGAAAAACGCTCGTATCACTTACACGTATTTGAAAAAGGAAATCCTGAGATAGTAAGGCATTTAGCATTTCGTGATTATATGATGGCTCATTGTGAAGAAGTAGAAGCGTATGCGACTTTAAAGAAAGAACTAGCTGAAAAATATACATATGATGGCACGTTGTATACAGAAGGAAAAAATGAATTTGTACGTAATGTTGATGAAAAAGCGAAGAAATGGATAGAAAGTAACGTGAACGACTGAGTTCATGTTATTTTCTAAAGGGGTATAAAATTATTATGTAAACTGTACGTATGTTTTGACATTTTGAATAAATCTTGTTGAAATAAAGTAGTGGTTTATAAAAATGTAACAATGAAAGGGAGAACGACTGTGCATATTCCAACAACTACACTTCATAATGGCGTGAAAATGCCGATGATTGGTCTAGGCGTTTATAAAGCGAAAGAAGGCGACGAAGTTAAACAAGCAGTAAAAACAGCGTTAGAAGTTGGATACCGTTCGATTGATACAGCAACTGTATATGAAAATGAAAGCGGTGTCGGAGAAGCGGTTCGTGAATCTGGAATCCCGCGAGAAGACTTGTTTATTACAACAAAAGTTTGGAACGACGATCAAGGGTACGAGGAGACGCTTGAGGCGTTTGAAAAAAGTTTAAAGAAATTACAAATGGACTATGTAGATTTATATTTAATCCATTGGCCGATAAGAGGGAAGTATGTTGATACGTACCGTGCTCTAGAAAAGCTATATGAAGAAGGTAAAGTGCGTGCCATTGGTGTTTCTAATTTTCATAAACATCATTTAGAACTGTTATTACCAAATTGCAAAGTGAAGCCGATGGTAAACCAAGTTGAACTTCATCCAATGCTAGCGCAATTTGAATTGCGTGATTTCTGTCAAGGTGAGCAAATTCAAATGGAAGCATGGAGTCCTTTAATGAGAGGCGGCGAAGTATTCCAGCATCCAATTATTCAGGCTATTTCTAAAAAATATGAAAAGTCACCTGCACAAGTTATATTAAGGTGGGATATTCAAAGTGGGATTGTGACTATTCCTAAATCTGTTACGCCATCTCGTATTAAAGAGAACTTTACTATTTTTGATTTCTCATTAACTGAAGAAGAGATGGATCAAATTAATACGTTAAATCGTAATTTACATGTAGGAACGAATCCTGATAAATATGATACGTTATAAAAAAAGACTGCCGCCTAGTGTTGGGGGGCAGTCTTTTGCTTTTATCGGTATCAATATTTTAGCGATGCAAAGCATATGAATCATACTTAACAATCTTTTGAAGTTGTACATATTCTTCTTTTGTTAAAGATAACTGTTGGCTAGCTTGTATATTTTCTTGCAATTGTTGAATAGAGCTTGCACCAGGTATAACAGCTGCAACAGTTTCGTTATGTAAGCAATATTGAATAGCTGTTCCTGTTAAAGAGCTTTCTCCGATTATTTCTTTTACACTCGCGAGTGTCGAATATAACTCATCGTAAGAATAAGAGAGGTAATCTTTTTCTTTTACTCTTTCTATCTTTCTTGCATTATTGTTAGTTAAAATCCCTTTTGCAAGTGGTCCGCGAGCAATAACGCTAATTTGCTGTTCATTAAGAAGCGGGAACCATTCTTCAGGGCGACGATTTAAAAGGCTGTATTCCATTAATATGCTAACGATATTTGATCGTTTTGCATACTCACGAATGACATTTGGACGTATAGAAGAGATACCATAATGACGAATAATCCCTTCTTTTTTTAATTCTTCAAAGGCTTCAACTGTTTCATCTATAGGATCTTCAATCGTCCCGCCATGCAGTTGATATAAATCAATATAATCTGTTTGAAGTCTACGTAAACTCTCTTTTACTTCGGTCTTTATATAAGCTTTAGAAGGATCCCAAGACCAACCGTTTTTTTCTTCTGTCCATCGATTTCCAACCTTTGTTGTAAGAACAATTTGGTCGCGTTTTCCTTTCAGAGCTTTTCCAACAAATTCTTCATTTAATCCATAATCGTATAAGTCCGCTGTATCAAAAAAATTAATTCCTAAATCGATTGCCTCATCGATAATACGCATAGCTTCAGCCTCAAATGCACCGAGAGACATACAGCCAAATCCAATTTCCGTAACATATAAATCTGAGTTTCCTAATTGACGTTTTTTCATAGGTCAACCTCCTTACCTTTATTGTACGAAAGGGGAAGGAGGTTGACAAACGTTTACTTTTTGCCCTGCATTAACTGCCCGTAAAAGCCCGATTGGTTCAACTAATAATCAGAGGGGATGCCCCCCTCTGATTAAAGTTTCACTTTATTTGCTGTAATCCACTCTTGTACAGTTGTATACTCTTTTCCATATTGTTTTAGCTTATGACGAATTTGCCATGCTTTGCCGACTAAAGTGACGCGATTTGGTAAAATGTAAACTTTCATTTCTATCACGCTCCTTTCAATGTGGTAAAATGTATGAAGAACGATTAGGAAATAGAACAGGGAGATGAAGTAGTATGAGTAATCTTGCAGAAAGAACAGTAAAAACTGAACCGATTTTTGATGGTAGAGTTATAAAAGTTCGTGTTGATGATGTAGTATTACCAAATGGAGAAATGAGTAAACGTGAAATCGTAAATCACCCTGGGGCAGTTGCTATTATTGCTATTACTGATGAGGGGAAAATTGTACTCGTTGAGCAGTATCGTAAAGCTCTCGAAAAGGCAATTGTGGAAATTCCTGCTGGGAAGTTAGAACCTGGGGAAAAGCCAGAGGTAACAGCAGTTCGTGAATTAGAAGAAGAAACAGGATATGTATGTGAAAATATGGAACTTATTACATCTTTCTATACATCACCTGGTTTTGCAGATGAGATTTTATATGTATATAAAGCGACAGGATTAAAACAAAAAGAAAATAAAGCAGCTTTAGATGAAGATGAATTTGTGGAATTAATGGAAGTGTCATTAGAAGAAGCGATTGATCTTATGAAAGACCTTCGCATACATGATGCTAAGACGATGTTTGCAGTACAATATTTACAATTACAAAAATAAACACTCGCCTAAGGCGAGTGTTTTTAGTTGATTTTTGCATATACACGTGCATCGCGTAAGCTGCCATCGGGTGCTAGGAAATCATTTTCCATTGTACCTTCTAAAATAAATTCTAGACGTTCTGCTAAGTTACATGCGTTTATATTTGTTGCATCAGTACGAATTTCAATTCTTCTAGCACCTAGTTTATCAAATGCAAATTGAATCGCACCTTTAATGGCTTCTGTCATATAGCCATGCTTTGTATAAGCGCTATGTAGCCAAAAGTGAAGTGAAAACTTTGGAATATCCCAGTTTTCAGGCTTGAGCGTAATAGCTCCGATGAATGTACCAGATACTTTATCGTATAAGTGGAAATCAAGTGTTTCACGAAGTAAAAACTGTCCGTGAGCTTCGCGAACAATTTCTTCAGCACGTTCTTCTGTTTCAGCTGTAATTGGCATCCATGGTAATAAGTCTTCTAGCGAAGCTTGGATTGCTTCATATACTTCTGTTCCATCACCTGGAAACGGCTTACGTACTTGCAAGCGCTCAGTTTGAAATAATGTTGGAAAATCTAATAATAATGGTTTCAAGAGAAATCCCTCCTATTCTCTACTTTTTAGTTTAGCAAAGTAGAGCGGAATTTCAATGCTAATTCGTCATACTTTTTTTCTTTCTTTCATACATTTTTAGTAAGAGTGTGAACGGAGGGAAGGAAAATGTGGCGAAAAACGTGGCAAGACCGTGTAATGTCTCACATACAGGAAAATTCTTCACTATATATATTTAATGCGGTTTTATTACTGATGGGAGTAATATTTGGAGCGATTCTTGTGAATAGTTTACAAATAAACCAAAAGCAAGATTTATCATTTTATTTACAGCGTTTTTTTGGACAAGTTTCTAAAGGAGAATTTGCTGTCGCAGGCGAAATGTTTCGAGAAAGTTACTTTTCGCAATTAAAATATATCGGCTTTATTTGGATTTTGGGGATTTCAATTATTGGGTTGCCGCTCATTTTTATCTTACTATTTTTAAAAGGGGTAGTTGTTGGATTTACAGTAGGTTTTTTAGTAAGTCAGCACGGATGGAATGGACTATTATTAGCATTTGTATCTGTATTGCCACAAAATTTAATTATAATTCCTGTATTTCTCGTAATGACAACAATTGCTGCAAGCTTTTCCTTACGCATGATTAGGCATCAATTTATTCGGAAAATAACTGAGCCACTATTACCGTTATTAATTCGCTATACATGCTTTTTTCTCGTGATTGGAGCGGTATTAGCTATTGCTTCCAGTGTCGAAGTGTATGCATCACCAGTTTTAATGAAAGAAGTTGTGGAGGCTATTAACAAACAATAAATACTTTTTGAGAATAATTATCAATTTGTTTTTATTGTTTTTCTTTTGACAGGAGCCCTTCTTCTGATATAATGGTGTAAGAGTGGCGAGGAGGGAGTAGTACCGAATGGAAGAAAGAATTGAACGAATTAAGAAGCAATTACATGCAGCGAGCTATAAATTGACACCACAACGTGAAGCAACAGTTCGTGTGCTGCTAGAAAATGAAGAAGATCATTTAAGCGCAGAAGATGTATACCTCCTTGTAAAAGAAAAGTCGCCAGAGATCGGATTAGCAACCGTTTATCGAACTTTAGAGTTATTGTCTGAGTTGAAAGTTGTCGATAAAATTAACTTTGGAGACGGTGTTTCGCGTTATGACTTACGCCAAGAAGGTGCACAGCGTTTCCATCATCATTTAATCTGTACACAATGCGGTGCTGTACAAGAAATACAAGAAGATTTACTTGGTGAAGTGGAGAATAAAGTGGAACGAGACTGGAGCTTTAAGGTGAAAGATCATCGTTTAACATTCCATGGGATTTGTAAAAATTGTCAAGAAAATGAAACGGATGAAAAATAACCTTTTCCTATTTAACTAGGAAGAGGTTTTTTATTTGAATAAGGTATAAATTGGTGAAAGCTTGGCATATGTTGTAATAACTTATATTTTGGAGGAATTTACAATGCGCCGAGCTTTAAAATTAACTTTTGATGGGATGAAAGTATTTTTATTATTTACAAGTTGTACGATTTTGTTTTATTTCGCTATACTATGGATAAATGAAGAATATGAAAGTTACCATCGTTATGAAAAGCCAAAAGAAGAGACTGTAGAAAAAGTATCAGGGAATGAGGAGCCGGAAAAGGATGCTTTCGTAAATAGAATGATGTTTTTCTATGAAAATGGGGAGTAGTGTAGATTGGAAGATCAATTAAAAGATTTTATTCATTATATGAT
>NZ_JBFPJH010000310.1:0-3794 GCF_040838255.1 Bacillus sp. C30
TCATATATATCTATTTCCTCAATTTGAAAAGAATATTCACATTGTACTTCCTTTAAAATTTGTTTCGCCTTCACGCAAAGACCACAATCTTTTTTTGTATATAGTACAACCTTCATCTTCTTCACCTATCCAATTGTTTTTCTTAGAGACGAAGCAGGAATATGCATTTGTTCTCTATATTTCGCAACCGTTCTGCGAGAAATAACGATTTCATGCTCTTCTTCTAATAATTTTGAAATCTTTTGATCCGAAAGTGGCTTTTTCTTATTTTCTGCTCCAACAAGCGTTTGAATGAATTGTTTCACACGCTTTGTAGAAACCGCCTCATCTTCCGTCGTAGAAATAGAATTACTAAAGAACGATTTCATCTCAAATAAACCGTGCGGCGTTTGTACATATTTATTACGCGTTGCACGACTAATTGTAGACTCATGCACACCTAACTCTTCCGCCACCTCTTTTAAAGCAAGTGGTTTTAAATACTCTGGACCTCCCCAGAAGAAATCATGCTGTTTTTCCATAATAATATTCATCACTTGTAAGAGTGTTTGTTTTCTCTGTTTCAAACTGCGCATAATCCATTGCACATGCTGATACTTCTCCGATACGTAAGAAGCCACTTCACTTTCACTATTATTTAGTAACGCACTATACTCAGAGTGAATTTCAATTCTTGGCATATTTCTCTCATTCATCTGTAAAACGAGATGATCGCCATCTTTTTTTACCGCCATATCAGGCACGATATAAAGTGGTTTATCAGAAGAAAATGCAAGACCTGGTTTCGGCTGCAATGATGTAATACAGTTCACCGCATCCTGTAATTCCTCGTTGGTACACTTCAACACTTGAACGAGCTTTCGCCAATCTTTCTTAACGAAATAATTAAAATGATCATCTATAATTTCTTCCGCTAACCCATTCCTTCTTTGTAAGCGCTTCAATTGGATTGATAGACATTCCTGAATATTACGCGCACCTACCCCTGCTGGCTCTAACGATTGAACAAGCTCCACGGAACAGTCCACTACATCAATTGGCGCAGAAAGAAGCTCTGATAACTCTTCATTTGTTTCTTGTAAATAGCCATTTCCATCCATGTTCATAATAATGAAAGAAGCTGCTTTTCGCTCTTCTTCATCTATTTTATAATACTGTAGTTGATTTAATAAATGTTGCTGAATCGTTGTAGAATCCACACTGTAGATTTCCATTTGATTCTCGACTTGTTTGCGGGTACTTTTACTTGTGTTAGAGCTCTTTTTCTTCTCCCTCTCAAAACCACCTAACTCAATAAGGGGATTCTCTAACGATTGCTCATACAAAAACTCCGATAATTCTTGTACATTATACTGGAGCATTGTAATCGCTTGCCTTAACTCTTGTGTCATTGCCAAACGTAAGCTTTGTTCTTGTAAAAGACTTGCCTTCAAACTAATCTCCCCCTTGTTTCTATTGTACAATAAGTTTGGTAAAAGGAGAATCCTATCGCAGACACCCATTCCAAAATATTATTAATTTATATGTATTAATGAGATTTACATCTTACAACCTAAATTTGAATAATATTGAAAGAAAATAATAACGCATAAAAATTATTACCACATACTAATAGTAAATCTTATTATCAGATATAACAAGTGATAATAAAAAAAGGTCTGAACTTATACTTGTAAGTTCAGACCTTTTTTACAATGGCGAGTACATATCGAATATTACACGTTTCTTCACCATTGTCGCATTTTCATTTGATAGATTAATTCCGTTCGTATCCTCTACGAGTACCACACGCACCAAATTCACAGCGTTGCGATTTGCTATAAAGATACTTTCTTGTTTATCTGCTTTGTGTAATTTTCGAATTGTGACTTGGATTACCTCTGAGTTATTTTTCCAGGGTCTATTCTTACAAGTGAACAACATTTATGACATGTACTTTTTACTTAACTGCAATAAATACCTAGCGATGCCGTTATCTTATAAACTTCATTGAAATTTTCACCTTCCATGAAGACCTCCATGATTTCAGGTATTCCTTTTGCATACGCAACTAACATTTCGAATGCATCATCTTTCGTTATCTTGTGACGAGTCACACTACTGTTGTGATGTTCCATCGTTACATAATAGACCTTTTCTCCGCACTCCTCTTCTTCAATACATGTAAGAAACGATTTTATTTCAAATAGCTTGCGAGAACCTTTTTTCATTCTTCTTCTCCTTCATAACGGTCAAGAAAGTCCGATAATGCCAACGAAAGATGATCACTTTTATTAAACTTCAGCTTACTGGCAAAGACGGCTAGCCTGTCCCTATTGCTTTGTGAATCACTACTATCTTACGTGTCATATCTTCGTTCAGCAACTTAACAATACGCTTGTGCAATATATCTCGTTACAATTTCTTTTAGTGCTAAAATCTGTTCTGATTTGAATTGCATTTCACTCTTTAATTCTTTTCATAACGAAAAACCCCCTATACACGATTATTTCTAATCACATACAAGGGGTTTCTTTAGATTTACTATTAATTTTCAACACGTTCTTCACGCTATTATGTGCTATTTACTCAATACTTTTAAATAGAACACATCACAACAACAATACATAACGCGCCCAGAGGGATTCGAACCCCCGGCAGACGTGGTACCGGAAACCACCGCTCTATCCGACTGAGCTATGGGCGCATGATTATTACGATAATATCAACGGTTTGCCTCCGTCTTCTTCCGACTTGTTCTTACCGAAAGTTAAACGTAGGATACGAACACCAACACGTAGACGTTCGCTTCTTTACATATGGATATTATATCCTGACGCTAACCTAATACGCAAGCATAAAAACCTCTTCTACACTAGCTTTAGCGCGCAGTTTTCCTTCTTTCGTTCCCCCTTAATCTACTTAAATCGAAATAGAACGCATATAGGCTCATACTTCATCATATTAAATCTAATCGTCTAGAATTGCATCTCTCGGCATCGCACTTTTCGCATATAGTCTATAAAAAAAAGACAGGCGAAGTGATGCCCGCCCATCTCCGCACTATTTTATATATTTTGATCGCAGGCTAAATATATCTTCCCCTTCACGAATGCCTGCCGATCCCTTCCTCACATTTTTTACGACAGTCCAATTCGGGTTAGTTTCATCACCGATGTTCTGTACTGTAAAGTTGCCGTCACCATATTCTCGGTGACCTTCTGCCAATTTCTCCGTTAAATCATTCTCTTTTGATCTCACCATCTTTGCGCCATCTCCCTTTTTATACAACCCTCTTAAACTGTCCAACCGATCACACGTTCAGTCAATTGGAGATCCTCGTTTTCCGCTTCGATTAATTTTAACACACTGTCGGGGGTAAGTTCCGATAACGGCTGCCCAATCGCATTAGAAACGTTATTTTCTTTGATAGTAGAAACTCGGCGAAGATTGGGTAAAAGACAATTCGCTGGGCTGCGTCAGGACTTCGCGAGAGATCAACCCCCTGATTCAAAAATCACAAATACTATCTCTAAGGGACTCCTGCGACGGCTCAGCGGGGTGGCTTGGAGGGTTCGGAAAATTTTCGTTTGGGTTGGCTTGTGGTGAATAGCATATTCATTTTGATGAATGACGAATACAACATAAATGACTTTTGTTACTTTCGACTTTCTCTTCTAAGCGTTGATTTAAAAGAATTCGCAAGACTTTCGATGAACAAAACAATTCGTAAATGTTTTATGCATTAAAAGAAACGTTGATTTAATAACGTTCTTCTTTCGTGAATGACTTCGATTGAACGAATAAGATAATGA
>NZ_JBFPJH010000311.1:0-3787 GCF_040838255.1 Bacillus sp. C30
CAACTTGAATACCTACGAAAATACTTAATACAATTGTATTTTCTTTAAACAGTGAGTACTCAAACATTTGTCCTAACGCAGTTAATGCTACTGCCCCGTGTAATGTTGCAACTCCAACTGGAACGAAGAATAAAAGCGCTAAGCGGATTGTGACTACTTTCGATAATTCCCCTCTCGTCAATCCAACTTTTCGAATCATTTCAAATAAACGAGTATCGTCCTCCAAATCTGAAAATAAACGGAAGTAAAGGAAGCTTCCTGCACAAACGAAAAATACAATACCAATAAAGAAACCTACAAATAAAATGGGTCCTGCGATTTGTAGACTTTGATTTTGATCGTACTCTTCTGCACTAAACGTTGAATGTTCTTGATAAGGCTTAATCTGATTCGTAAGCTCTTTACCAACCTCAATTTCATCTTTAGCGGATTGTGTTTTATACATATAATCTTTTTCTTCTTTAAATCCATCTTGTAATGAATCATATTGATTTTTAGAGATTACATACACATTACCTCTTAGTATTTTACTTAATGAAGAAGTATTAACTTTTTTCACATTTAAAGGTTCATTCATATTTGGTAAAGTAATTTCTTTTCTTTCTTTCATCGGTGGTCCGGGTATTTCGACTGACAAAAATAAAGCCTCTTTATTTGATACAGTATTAAATGGTTCTCCTGTTAACTTTGCATATTCTTTATAATCTGATTCTTTTATAAAAATGGCGCTTCTTAACGACTGCTCCTCCGTTTTCTTCGATGAAATATTTATTTTTGAAGCTGCTATATTATGTTTCTTTAATCCTTCGTCAATGATTTTCAGATGCTGTGGCTCATTGCTATTACCTTGCTTAGACTGATAGTGAAACGCAATTGGTCTGTCCATAATTTCTTTCGTCATCGAAGCAAACCCAACCAATGTACCTATTGCTGAAAATGCTACTGTTGAAATAATCGTTACAATAAAGAACATTCTTGCGTTATCTCTCATACGGTATGCTAAATCTGACAAAGTAATAATATTTGTCTGTGTCCAATAGAAACGTTTACTTTTTTTACATAGTCTAATAATAAAGACGCTCAACTGCTTGTACAGCAAATACGTACCAATAATGACTACCGTTGTAACAGGAATCATCATTATAAATACCATTGCACCATGTGACATAAGAGCTCCTGCATAACCAGCACTAAGCAATACTACTGCTAATATAGACGAAATTATAGATGCCTTCGGTTCTGGCTTCGCCTCTGCTGATCCTCTAAACAATTTCATAATTTTATTTTTACGAACCATTCCTGCACTAAACAATGAAATGATCATAAATAATACGAAAAACATAATACTCGTTACAACAATCGCTTTCATCGGTATGTAATAGGATAAAGAGATATCTAGTTTTAATATCATCGGAGCTACAAATATTAATATTCCTGAAAACAACATACCTGAAAGAATCCCAAAAATTATTGCCCCTATTCCAATCATTATATTTTCAAAGAAGATAAGACGCTTTAATTGATATTTCGTCATACCTAACATCATTAAAATTCCTAGTTCACGCTTTCTCGTTTTTAAAAACATTCCCATTGAATATAAAATAAAGAAGAATGTAAATAAGTAAATAATAGACTGCGCAAAAGACATACTTACGAATACGTACTGTCCTAATTCTCCAGCACTTAATGCCGGATGAAACGCAAAAAATGAATACACAAAAAAGGCCATAATTGCAAATGCACTACTCAAAAAATAAGCTGAGTATGTTCGTCTATTTCGCGTTACATTTCGAAATGCGAGTTCTCTAATGTTCATACTACTTCTCCGCCCTTCTACTAACTATACTTTTATATTAGTAAAGTTCGGAAATACCTTCCATCGATTCAAATGACAAAAACCTTACATTATTGAAAGGTTTTAAACAATTGCTTATATAAAACAGTTTCATTATAATGACTACATTCATATTCATACACGCATCCTATTGTATATTCGTTAGTTTTGCGAAATAATAAAGGATAGAAGTATGTACCAATATACATATAAACTTATTTACCGCTTTAATATGAATAGGAGGAAAACATAATGACATTACAAGAACAAATTATGAAAGCATTACATGTTCAGCCTGTAATTGATCCGAAAGTAGAAATTCGTAAACGAATTGATTTCTTAAAAGCTTATTTAAAAACTACAGGTGCAAAAGGATTTGTACTTGGAATTAGCGGCGGACAAGACTCTACACTGGCAGGACGTTTAGCACAGCTTGCAGTCGAAGAAGTTCGTAATGAAGGTGGTAACGCAACGTTTATCTCCGTACGTCTTCCATACAAAGTACAAAAAGATGAAGATGATGCACAATTAGCATTACAATTTATTCAAGCTGATCAGTCTGTTGCTTTTGATATCGCTTCAACTGTTGATTCCTTCTCAAATCAATACGAAAACTTATTAGGTGAATCATTAACAGATTTCAATAAAGGAAACGTAAAAGCACGCATTCGCATGGTTACACAATACGCAATCGGCGGACAACAAGGGCTACTCGTTATCGGAACTGATCATGCTGCTGAAGCTGTAACAGGTTTCTTCACAAAATTCGGAGATGGCGGTGCAGATTTATTACCATTAACGGGATTAACGAAACGCCAAGGACGTGATTTATTACAAGAATTAGGTGCAGACGAGCGACTTTACTTAAAAATGCCAACAGCTGATTTATTAGATGAAAAACCAGGTCAAGCTGATGAAACAGAGCTAGGCATTACTTACGATCAATTAGATGACTATTTAGAAGGTAAATCCGTTCCAGCTGACGTTGCTGAAAAGATCGAGAAGCGTTACAAAGTGAGTGAACATAAAAGACAAGTACCAGCGTCAATGTTTGATGATTGGTGGAAATAGAACATAAAAAAGAAGCTAATCTCATTTAGCTTCTTTTTTATACGTTAACGATATACCCCTACTCTTTTCTCTAATAAATCCTGCAAGCAATCTTCATGTTGTTTATTAAACAATGGCGGCATTTTGTCTAAAGGGAAAAACTGCAAATCTAACGTTTCATCACCGTCTATTTTTGTATTCCCTCCAACGATTGAAAACTTAAAGAATATTACAATTGCCTGTGCCTGATCTCCATTCGGATATGCTTGAAAATATTTCGTATACACACCAATGAGCTCATCAATTTCCACATCATATCCTGTTTCTTCTTTTATTTCTCGAATCGCAGTTTCTGCCGCAGATTCCCCGATCTCCATTGCACCGCCTGGAAATCCCCAAGCATTAAAGTCTCCTCTTTTTTGCAGAAGCACTTCACCAAATTCATTAAATACACAACCTCCTGCAAAATTCAAAATAACATAATCATGCCCTATTTTTTCACGTAATTCCTTTATATAATTCGCCATCTGCTTCTCCTTTTTATCCATCTTCCATTATTCTTTTTTATCTTTTTCAAGCAATTCAATAATCCGATCTAACTTCTGATTCATATTAATCACATGTTGTTTTTTCATAGTGTTTTTTTGCAATAATCTTTTAATGAACAGAGTAAATGATACAAAAAACAAAACGATAAGCCCGATTACTAGACAAAAATATATCAATGCAAATATATTATTTTCGAACAAATTCATTCAGCTATCACATCCTCTATTTTCAATTATTTTATCACGCAATTCTAAATAGTCAACGATATTATAAATCAAACACAAAAAGAGCACCTTTTATGAACTGAACCCAAAAAGTTAGACACAAAGCATTATGCTACTAATAAGGATTGAT
>NZ_JBFPJH010000312.1:0-3771 GCF_040838255.1 Bacillus sp. C30
CCGTAAAGGAGAACCAAAATTTAATAAAACAAGAAAAACTATGGATACTATTGTTGAATGGATTTAATAAGAAAAATTTGTATCCATATAACGAAAAAAACGCTACCTTTTCTATAGAAAGGATAGCGTTTTTTTATGTCTGTTTTTAAATTTAGCGAGAATGCTTTGTGAATAGTTGAATTGCTTTTTCAGGTACATAGAATTTCCCGTTGCTTTCTACAACGATGCCTCCTAATTCATAATCTTTCCCACCAATATAGATAATGTTTTTATTAACAAACAATTTGGCCTCCGTATTATTGCGTTTTACTACAAGCACCGGGTTTCGTACATCTTTTTTGTCAATCGTTACAGTTGCACCAATTTGTTTAAAGGATGTTTCAGCATCTAAGAATAATTTCTTAGATAATTCTCCTAATTGAAAGCCCATTGCTTTGGCCATTATTTTCGCAATGTCTGTATTTTGGACTAAACCGTATGGCTTTTGAGGACCGTAAGAGTATAAGAATACATCTTCACCCGTATGACCACCAGTTGTAAAACCGATGTTCGCCCGGTTGGCCAATAATTTAGTAAGGATCGGACCTACATCAGTTTTCTTTTGTGCAGCGTTTAACTTTTCTCTTTCATTATCAGTTAGGTCGTCTAAACCGTAAAGAGCAGCGACCTCTTTTATATTAGATAAATCATCTTTTAGTTTATTTGTAGCACCTTCAAGTGTCATTTTTGCCTTTTTCAGTGGGGCAATGTAAGCTGATACTGGTGTGGTATCATATCCTTTTGTGGTATTGCTGTTGCCAATGGAAATACCGCTATTACCATGATCCGCTAAAGCAATGACCATAGTGTTACCGTCTTTCTTCGCAAATTCTAATGCTTCTGTAACTGCATCATCAAATGCCAATACATCGCTAATCATCCCGATTGGGTCATTTGCATGTGCTGCCCAATCTGCCTTACTACCTTCTACGAATAAGAAAAAACCATCTTTATCTTTTGATAATGTTTGAATTGCTTTTCTCGTCATCTGGGAAAGAGTTGGTTGCTTTAGATGGTTTGCTTTACGATCCATATCGAACGCAAGGGCAGTATTAGAGAAAGAACCCCAGATTTTATTTGATTTGGAGTTTAATAACGCATCTTTTGTTTCGACAAAGTCGTACCCTTTTCCTCGAATTACTTTTACTAAATCTTCGTTGTCTTTACGAATTCCGTTGCTTGTCGTAGGCTGAAGTGCTGCTTTTCCACCACCTAATACAACTTCTATATTTTGATACACTTGCTGTTCACCAAGTACTTCGAAATCTTTACGGTTAACGTGGTGGGCAGAGAAACTAGCCGGAGTAGCATGTTGAATTTCTGATGTAGCAATGATTCCTGTCGCGCGGCCGGAACGTTTTGCGCCTTCTAAGACGTTGGCAACTGGACGAAACTTGCATTCTTCTTTCACTGGTTCTAAGCCAGGTGAATTCACAACAGAAGGTAATACGCCCACGTAGCCTGAATTTGATTTATTTCCTGTCGCTAAAGCTGTGGCTGCTGGTGCAGAGTCCGTAATAGCCGATTCTGCTGAGTATGTACGAACACCTCCGGATACAATTTGATCTAGTGCAAGAGGTGAACCTTTATACCACCGGGCTAATGTTGTAGCAGAAGAACTTGTCCCATCTATAACCATGAAAATCACATTTTTAGGTTGCTTTCCTGCTTTTTTCGTCTCAGCTTTTACCTCGTTATCGTTCATTATGATTCCTGTTGCTAATGTAAATAGTGCTACCGTTCCCGCTAATGTTAGTCCCATTATTTTTTTTCGAAGAGTAGTCATTGTGGTTCCCCCATAGGTCGTTTTCGATATCCCAATCTAACGTTCGTATGTAAACAAGATTCATTATTAGTAGTACCCCATTGCAACGAAACTAACAATAACGATTGAGTCAAAATGTTGGGCACAAAAAGTTAAATTAAAGCTATTTCTTCAGCAAAATATTCTCTTCATATAAAACCTCTTTGCACCCTTAGTTACACGGTCTTTCCTATAAAAAGAATCTTCTCTTTATTTTATGGGAAACATTTAAAAAAGGATGGTGGGGACATGACAATTGATCGAGTTTGTACAATTGGGCCAGCGAGTAATAATGAAGAAACGTTAGCGCAGTTAATAAACAATGGTATGAAAATTGTTCGGTTAAATTTATCACATGGTACGCATGAAAGTCATAAAGACATCATTCGTTTAGTAAAATCGTTAGACGATTCTATTAAAATTCTAGGGGATGTACAAGGTCCTAAAATAAGATTGGGTGAAATGAAAGAGGAACAAATTACACTTGAAGCAGGGGAGTTATTTACTTTACATACCAATCCAGTTCAAGGGAATAAAGAAGAAGCAAGTGTTGATTATGTAGGGATCGCGAATGACGTGAAAGTTGGAAGTAGAATTCTTATTAATGATGGAGAAGTTGAGTTAATCGTTGAAAAGATAAGTTCGGAAAAAATAGAAACAAGAATAAAAACAGGTGGCAATATTTCCTCTCATAAAGGGGTGAACTTACCAGGTACAATTGTTAGTTTGCCAGCTATTACGGAGAAAGATAAAAAAGATATTCAATTTCTTCTGGAAGAGGAAGTTGATTTTATTGCGTGTTCTTTCGTTCGAAAACCTAGTCATATAAAGGAAATACGAAGTTTTATACATGAACATAAAGAAACATCTCCTAATTTAATTGCAAAAATAGAAACGATGGAAGCAATCGAGAATTTTCAAGACATATGCAAAGAAGCGGATGGCATTATGATCGCAAGGGGAGATTTAGGTGTGGAATTGCCGTATCAATTTATTCCGCTTTTGCAAAAAATGATGATTCGTGAGTGCAATCGAACGAATACATATGTCATTACAGCGACACAAATGCTTCAATCTATGGTAGATCATTCTATTCCTACAAGAGCTGAGGTGACAGATGTATTTCAAGCTGTATTGGACGGAACGAATGCTGTTATGCTTTCTGCTGAAAGTGCGTCAGGGGAGCATCCAATCGAAAGTGTGAAAACGTTACGTCTCGTTTCGGAATTCGCTGAGCATGTGAAAAAAGATGGGCCTTTTGCGATGAAAGATGTACTGGAATTGCTGCATAAGTCTCTTTAGTTTATATAGAAGGATTTATCTCTCATCCTAAAAACGTACGGAAAGGAATCAGGATAGGAGGTGCCATTTTAGTATTTACTTACAGATTGAAAGGTGTCATTCCAGCTGCCTATATGAAAGAAACATTATGGAACATGGAGGTCTTTCGGAAATCTAAAGAAGGATTTTAAATTAATTAATCCAATTATCTCATTTAAAATATGTTCATTCCTATTCATAAATGATATCCTTATAGTTGAATACTTTTGCTGAATCAGCAAGAATTTGTTGCTCTTTCTGTATGAATTCAACTTTTTTATGGAAAGATATGTTAGTAAGTGTGCAATTTGAACGTTTTATTTTTTAGAGTATGATAGGAGGAGAATGAATATGGAAGCAATTGAAGTAGGCGAAATTTTTAGTCTTACCGATGAGAATAATGAAGAACAGGAAGTTGAAGTGCTTGGAGCGATGGATGTCGAAGGTGCAGAATACATTGCGGTTGCCTTTGTAGAAGACATTCAAACAGAAACTGAGGAAGACATTGATATCTTCTTTTTAAAAGTAGAAGAAGATAATGAATTCTCATACATAGAGAATGACGAGGAATTTGAAAAAGTATCTGCGGCGTTCGAGAAGATTATGGA
>NZ_JBFPJH010000313.1:0-3756 GCF_040838255.1 Bacillus sp. C30
GGGTATTGTTGACAATTTGTTTTCAATTCAATATAATGGCTAATAATTTAACAAATAATATACGTTGAAAGAGCCCAGTAGCAGTTTGTCACTGTTAACGAGAGAGCTAGGGGTTGCTGGAACCTAGCACAAACAAACTTGCGAATTACACTCTGGAGTATCTTAGGTAATGCTAAGCGGATTGGCAATCGATATTATTGCTAAGAGTGGTATGAGTAGCTATGCTATTTATACAAACTGGGTGGTAACACGGTGAATAATCGTCCCTATGTCATAGACATAGGGACTTTTTGTTTTCAAAAAAATAGAGGGGATGACAAAAGATGAATATTATTGATGAATTAGAATGGCGCGGCGCTGTGAATCAACAGACTGATGAAGAAGGTTTACGTAAGCTAGTAGAAGAGAAAAAGATTTCACTATACTGCGGAGTTGATCCGACTGGTGATAGTATGCATATCGGACATTTGATTCCGTTTATGATGATGAAGAGATTCCAGTTAGCTGGCCATCATCCAGTTATTTTAATTGGCGGGGCAACAGGAACAATTGGTGATCCGAGCGGACGTCAATCAGAACGTCAACTTCAAACGTTAGAAGTCGTTCAGCATAATGTGGATGCGTTAACAGCACAAATGAAAAAGCTATTTGATTTTGGCGGAAATAGCGAAGTGAAGATGGTAAATAACTACGACTGGACACATGAAATAAATATTATTGAGTTTTTACGTGATTACGGGAAAAACTTTAGCATTAATAGCATGTTAGCGAAGGATATTGTAGCAAGTCGTTTAGATACAGGAATTTCTTTCACAGAATTTACGTACCAAATTTTGCAAGCGATGGACTTCCATCATTTATACACGAAAGAAGATGTTCAACTGCAAATTGGTGGTAGTGACCAATGGGGAAATATTACGAGTGGTTTAGATTTAATTCGTAAGTTAGAAGGGCACGAAGCGAAAGTATTCGGACTAACAATTCCGTTATTATTGAAATCTGATGGTACGAAGTTTGGTAAATCTGCAGGTGGTGCGGTTTGGCTTGATCCTGAAAAAACAACACCATTTGAATTTTACCAGTTCTGGGTGAATACAGATGACCGTGATGTAGTGAAATACTTGAAATACTTTACCTTCTTAACGAAAGAGCGTATTGATGAATTGGCAGCGAAGGTAGGAACAGAGCCTCATAAACGTGAAGCGCAAAAAGTATTAGCGGAAGAAATGACGAAATTCGTTCATGGAGAAGAGGCACTCTTGCAAGCTGTGAAAATTACAGCAGCGTTATTTAGCGGAGATATTAAATCGTTAACAGCCGATGAAATTGAACAAGGTTTTAAAGAGATGCCAACATTCCAGTCTTCAAAAGAGACGAAAAACATCGTAGAATGGCTAGTTGATTTAGGAATTGAACCATCTAGACGACAAGCACGTGAAGATATTAATAATGGAGCTATTTCTATGAATGGTGAAAAAGTAACGGATGTGGGTACAGATGTTACTGTAGAAAATTCATTTGATGGACGATTTATCATTATTCGTAAAGGGAAGAAGAACTACAGCTTAGTGGAATTAGGAGAATAGTTCTTGTGAAAGAGCGGAAGTAGGGAAGATATCTACTTCCGCTCTTTTCATATACACAATTTCGACACAAAAAAGTCAGTATATTTCGATAATTAAAGAGGTTATATTATTCTTTTGCCGAATAAATAAGTTAGAGAAAATTACGGATAAAGTGAAACTTTAATCAGTGGGGAGTTGTTCATCCCCACTGATTATCAGCCCGCAAATAGCGGGATAAAAATAGCCCGAACCATGCAGGGCATGATTCGGGCTTATATTCAGATTAGTAAGCTAAGCTGAATAGACCTTTAATGTGTGATAAGTAACGAACGTTACTTGCTTCTTTCATTAATGATGCTGGTAAACCTTTAAGCGGAGTATTGCTTGCTCCGATTGTAGCAACAGCATCTTTACGTCCTAGACTAGCAAGTGTTCCAGAGTTGATAGGTGCGAACTCTTCGAATGCTTTGCCTTCTAGTGCTGCGTATAAGTTGTATCCAATTAACTCACCCATTTGCCAAGCGATTTGTGCAGTTGGTGGGTATGGACGACCGTCTGGAGAGAAGACAACAGCGCTGTCTCCAGCAACGAATACGTCTTTGTGAGAAGTAGATTGTAGATGTGCATCAACAGTTGCACGACCGCGGTTTACTTCAAGACCTGATTCACCAATTAATGGGTTACCTTGTACGCCGCCTGTCCAAACGAATGTGTTAGCAACGATTTTTTGACCGTCTTTTAAGTCGATTTCATTACCAGCAACGTTTGTTACAGGAAGACCTGTTAAGAATGTAACACCGCGTGCTTCTAAGCTAGCAGTTGCACGTTCGATTAAGTGGTCTGGTAATACTGGAAGGATTTTTGGACCTGCTTCAACAAGAAGAAGTTTAACTTCTTTTGGATTTACGCCGTGGCTTTTTGCAAGTTTAGGCATAATGTCAGCAAGCTCACCAACTAGCTCAACGCCAGTTAATCCGCCACCACCGATTACGATTGTAGCATCAGCTTCGTTTTTCGTTTTAGCATATTCACGAATACGGTCTTCAACGTGTTTGTAGATTTTGTTTGCATCAGCAGCAGATTTTAATACCATGCTGTTTTCTTCTAGTCCTGGAATACCGAAGTAAGCAGTTTTACTTCCTAAAGCAACTACAAGTGCATCGTAAGATAAAGTAGTGCCACCAGCTAGTTTGATTTCTTTGCTATCAACTGAGAATGACTCAACTGTTGCAATTTTAAGATCGATGTCTTTACCTTTGAAAAGCTTTGTAAGTGGCATTGCAATTGCTTGCTCAGCAACGTTACCAGCTGCAAGGCGGTGTAGTTCAGTGATGATTTGGTGCGTTGGGTATTGGTTAATCACTGTAACTTGTGCTTCTGATTTGCTGTAGTATTTACGTACGTTTAAAGCGGCAAGAAGACCGCCATAACCAGCGCCTAAGATGACAATTTGTTTTGACATAGTATGTTATCCCCCGTCTTTACTAATTGTTGTTATAAGTTAAATTATTTATTATTACGTTCTGCACTAATTTGAAGGTATGCGTTCACAAAACGGAACATTTTTTGTGCTTGTGGGTCTTTTAGTAATTTTAATAGACCGAACAGGCCGATAACTTCGTTGCTTTCATCAGCACGATCTTTCGCTTCGATAGCAGTTGCAGCCATGCTTTTCACTGTATCTTTTACAGGTTCTACAAGCTCTGTGATTGCACTAACAGTGTCGCTTTTTAATACTTCATCAGTAGCAACAGTTTGAGCGAAGTCATAAGACTTAGTTAAAATGTTAACAAGCTCAGTTAATTTTGGAAGCTGTTCCACTAGTGTTGTTAATGATTCTTGTACCTCAGGTTTTAACAACTGATCAAGTACATCAAGTTGTCCTTGGCTAGCAGAAATTTGTACAGTTTCTTGTTCTGGCTTTGTTTGAGTCATAGTTTCTGGCATCTCCAATTCTCCTTTACGATAGCAATACTCTTATTTTTGATAGATAAGATAGTAAACACTTGCGAAACTTTATACAAAGTTTCACAAAGCACAATAAAATGCCTTTAAATTTATGACAGCAAGTAAGCTGAAATCATAAATCCAAAACCATAATGTCCTACCTATTATTTATGAACTGTCCGATACATGGCTTGTCCGCATAATGGAAAGTTCCCTTATCGGAAAGTGTATATAATATATATCC
>NZ_JBFPJH010000314.1:0-3735 GCF_040838255.1 Bacillus sp. C30
GTATTTGCATATCTAGAATGCTTTGAAAATCATTTGCAAAAAATAATCCCTTTAAGCGGCATGAAAATGACCAATTTACCCATTCACGAATATTTTTGCTACTAGCTAGATCATCATATTCTTGAAGTAATTCAAATGCTTTATTAATTAAATTTGGCTGTTGTGATTCAAAAAATGAACTAATGGTTTGTTGGGCTTCTAGTAAGTTTTCTTTTTCATCGGTTAAACTCTCAATTTTAGCCACAACCTGTGAATAAAACTTATCGTTACTATCTAGTATCTTGATTAGAAGCGATAATCGTCCACGATTATTCGTTGTTTTCAAAATTTGTGTCATTAGTCTTTCTTTTAGGGTTTCTGGTAGATGAGAACATGTGTCAAGTATCAATTTGTACAGTGATTCCTGTGTTTGGGACATTCTAGAAATTTCATAAGTAAGAGAAAAGATGTCAACATATCCTCTCTTTGCATCCTCACGTTGGTATTCTAGTAATTGCTCTAATACTCTTACCAAATCATTTAGACATTCATCCGTTTCAGAATCTTTCCAGTTTATTATTAAGTTACAAATAAACTGTAGATGTAAGCGAAGCTTGTAAATATAATCTATTCCATTGTCTTTACTTAAGTGATGGAAGCAATTGATGAATTTTGAATATAAAACTTTATCTGTTTGAAAAAGATGATCATTAAAATGTACCCATGCTACACTCATTTCTTCAAAATAAATTCTTCTAATTGGCTGGGGACTAAGTAATGCATCTGTATATCCCTTTTGGAGAATAAATACCCCATCGTTTAAAATTTGCTCAATAGTGGCCGTTTCGGTTTCCCTCAAAGGCATTTGATTGCAATTTAAAACAATCCATAACATTATGTAATATTCGCAAGAAATAAGTGGATTATCGGAATTATCTAAATTATCACATATCACAGGAGATAGTACGGGTAAAATATTTGGAAGAACTCGACCTTGATTATTTTCATAAGTCAGCTCTTCAATCATCTTTAAAAATGATGAGTACCGATAGTTAGCTAATCGCACTTCTTTTTCATTATTACCCCTATAAGATTGAGCATCTTTTTTTGATTGGAATAGCCACTTAGTAACATTCCATAGCTTTAAACTTGCTTCTTTGGATTCTAACTGTTTAAATGTATGTCCAAAGAAAGTTAAACCTATATCCCACCATTCTTTCTTAAGTGTTTCTTCTTGTATTTTTTCTAAATCATTCAATTCTGGCTTGAAAGAGGCTAATAAAATCAATGCCAAATCTAAATGTTTTGAAGAAGTAAGCATTAATGGTATCCACTCTGGATGATATTCGATTACAGAATAATAGATTACATGGTAAAAAAATGGGCGTTGCTCCGCCTCAGAAAGAAGTTGATCCAATAGTAGTGAAGGGGTGAGGGACTCAACGCCATTTTTCAGTTCTGATCTAATGAGAAAGTCAAGTAGCCACCAAATTCTATCACGAGCATCATTGACATAACTATTATGCTCACTAATGTCATCCAAGACCCAAGACAAACGATCAGGAAAAGGTTTACTTGAAGGATCCTCTACAGCTTCAGGTTTAGAAAATGGCTGCACCTCTAATTCCCTTTTAATGGCTTCCTCTTTCCATCCAATAACATCTTTTTCAGAAAGGATTTGTTCCATAATGGCCTCATTTAATGAATTAAGTTCTTGTTTGTTTAAATAATCGAGAAAATGAATGCTAGCCTCTTGGGATAATTCATAATAATTTATCCACCATGTAAGACGGTCTAGAGGAATTGATGGGCCGCAATGACTTTCACTCCAAAGCCTTGCTAGAACAATGTTGGCATTGGCACTAAATAACATGTGTAATGGATTTAGGGCATATTGCTCTTCTTCCTGAATAATGATTTCATACTTGAGTAATTCAGCTAGTTCAGGTGTGTTAGGGTATTGAATTCTATGCGCTTCTAATATCTGCTCAAATTTGTTTATAATTATAAAACGTTCATCAGGATACGGAGTGCTTTTTAAAAATTCAAAGAAACCTTTGAGATGCGATTCGGTTTCGATATTACCTATTCGAGCCTCATGAGGAAGATACCAACGATTCCAAACTACACGTATCCATTGATTCCTAACAAATTCGTCCCATTGAAATGTAGGCGATGGATCTTTTTTAGAATACATTTCAACTAGTTTCTCTACATTGGTCAGACTACGTTTATCAAGAGAAACTTGGCTATTTTGTAACATTTTTAAATAAAAAAGATCCGCTCCCCAATCGTTTGAGTAAACTTCTCTCTCACAAAGACTACGATCGATAGAGGGACAAGCATATGGCGTTAATTTGTTTTTAAAGTATTTAATAGCATCATTTTTAGTATAAGTAAGATTCGATTCGATTAAGTTTTTCATAGTGCTCCTTCCATAATCATCCTGTGTGTATATGATATATTCTAAATTAATAATATCAAACTTGCAAAACTCCTCCAAATTACTATTTTATCTATTTATAACGATTTAGTAACGTTTGGAATTTTACATGCCAAGTCATCAAATGTACAGTTGACTGGCTATCCACTCGGTCAACTCTCGCATATCCGATAAGATGCGAGTATTTCGCTACCGTTGACGTATAACTGTAGCGTGTGCCTTCTTAATAGATAGAGCCTTCACCCGTTTCCTTTAAAAAGATTTAATAAATTTCGATAAACGTTAAAGGATAATGTCTCTTAGACATAAAAAATAAGCCTCCTAACTCGACGCTGACCGCACGCAGTACGTTTCAACTTTCGAATAAAAAGGCTTATTTGATGAGAATTCAATGCCCCCAACAAGTTATTTTTAATGTCCCAGGAGAAATTCGAACTACCGACCGTTGTTCCCTATACTGTAGACTGACACGGGAATATACTTTCATGTATGTTACAAATTATACTTTACTTGGATACATATGTTTTTAAATATTCTTCGGTCGTATAAACTTTAATAAAATCACTAGTTTGTATGACCCCACCTGGTTTTAAATGGGTATCAATGTCATATTCAAAATCATAACCTTGATTTTGAATTGTTAACTCAATCAATGAGCGCCTCTTTAAAAACTCTTTTTCCCGTTCAGAAAGTTCATTCCAACATGGTGGGTTTTCTGTAATTGGCTTCTCAAATTGAGAAATATTGGCTCTAAACTCAATCACGAAATATACGTTAATACGTATTGAGAAAGTGTTCTTTTCTTCATCTCTTCCAGCTCGTTTTGCATAATATCAAGCTCTGCTTCCGTCTCTTCTAATCTCTGATTCACTTTTTGATGCATTACTTGTGATATTTATTGAAGCTGGAGATATGTATCGTTCCAACTGTTTCCCCACAGATAGAATTTTTCTCTTGTTTCATCTGTAAGATATGTCGAATCTACTAAACATGGAACAAGCTCGTCATCACCAATTAAATAATACACTGTGCAAGCTGATTGTTCTGCTTGTCGAGATACAAAAATAACAAGGCGGTCTGTTGTTTGTACATAATGAGAAAATGTGACACCGTCTAATACAACTGATACTTCCTCAGAAATGTGTTGAATCGACAAGTCAGGAAATACCTCCAGGACCGATTGATCCTGGTACAGTTTATTGAAATATTTATTAACCAAGTAAACTATCTCCTGTATTTGTTTACAGGATGCGTGTAATGTACTAATACTTTTCCTCTGTTGTCTTTATTAATGTTGTTATTCCTTATATAAG
>NZ_JBFPJH010000315.1:0-3727 GCF_040838255.1 Bacillus sp. C30
GGATTAGCTCTTATTTCTATTTATCATTATTATTATGTAATTCGTTATTTAGGAGACGCAACGAATGGGGCTATAGCAACTGCTTTTAAATGGATAGGGTTTCGTAATAATGAAATGGATATTTATTTATTATTAATGCCTGTTATTGCAAGTTTACCATTTAGTACGAGTTATAATTCCGATAAATCCGATGGTTTCAAAACTTTTATAAGTAAGGAAATTTCCCTATTCTCGTATTCCTTTACAAAGTATATCGTTACATTTTTCTGCGGGGGATTTCTTTATACTTTACCGTTCATTCTTTCTTTATTACTTTGCAAATTAACAATTCCAAATGGAGATCCAACTGTCGGTACTAGCATGATAAATGGCAACGGAATGTTCGCAGAGTTATATTTCTCTTCTCCCATCACTTATATTTATCTATATATTGGGATTAATTTTTTATTCGCTGGTTTAATGGCCCTCTTAGGTTTAGCAGCGTCCACATGGTCACAAAAGGATTACATGGCACTTCTATTCCCATTGGCAGTTACTTCCATTCCCTTCGTCCTGCTAAATACAATATTCCCTACAATAGGCGGAGCACCTATTCACTTATATGATCCAAAACAACCATTACACGGGATGTCACCATACATTTTACAATGTACATTTTTCTTCCTTGTCAGCTTATTTATGTACATAAAAGGATTACAACGGGACAAAAAAAGATATATGAGAAGACTTCAAAAACGAGATCGATGTAGAAAATCTTTTCAGCCATTGTAAAAACCTAATTTCCTCACGTTATCTTGGAAATTAGGTTTTTTTATTCATTTACGGCGTACCAGCCAATCCCCACAAAATAACAACAGTCGCAAAATAAATGGCTTTAATAGCTACCACTAAACATAATGCAATAATTGCATATTTACTTAATTCTCTTTTTGCACCGATTAAAGTAAAAATAACCGCCAAACTAAACGTTATATAGGAAGTTGCTGTATTTATTAAGTAATACATACTATCTAGATTCTGTGTAAGCCCTGTTATATCAGCTACAAACTGAAGCATGACGATCGTACTAAAAAAAATTGCAAGCTGATTCATTAATTTTCCGTTTAACCATGCTTGCATCTTTAACCCCCTCATTATAAAAAACTGAATTTTTAATTAATTTTAACATGATTTTTACAGAAAAAGAACGCTTAGTATATTTCTAAGCGTTCCCCTACTTTAAGAAGCCTTCTTCAAATCAATTTGAACAAGTACTGGATCGTGGTCACTTACACGTCCATGTTCTTTCATAATGTTTGAGTTTAAGTGTACAGGGTCTACAATTGTGTGCGGTGCGATGTTATTCGTTACTAAAATATGATCTAGCACTTGTGCGTTACCTTCATGAATGTACGTGTAGCGGTTCTCTTTCGGCACTGTGTTTAACATATCTTTTAATATCGTTCCCTCTAGTGCTTCTAAAGGTTTAGAGAATTCAAAGTCATTCATATCACCTAATACAACAACTGGTGCATTTGTATTCTTTTCTTGAATACCTTGTACGAAATGATTCACTTCTTGTGCTAATTGAACTCGTTTTTCTTCACTCTTTAATACGAGCGGCTGCACTTTTCCAAATGGCGTTGCATCTCCTAGTTTTGAGTTTAAGTGATTTGAAATGACAACAACATTTTGTCCTTGGAACGTAAATTCTGCCGCTAACGGTTTACGTGTACTTTCAAATAAAGGATTTTCGTCTCCAATACGAACTACATTTTTATCTAGTAACTTCGGTACTGTCGCTAATTTCACACGAGATGGGTTATAGAAGAAACCGACGCGAATATTCGCTCCAGGTGCCCCGCCGTCTTGATTGTTGTTCGGCGCAATTTCTACATACTCATACTTCGGTCCACGAATTTCTAATACAGCATCAATGATACGTTTTGCGCTTAAAGATGCATCAGTCGTACCGTCATTGATTGCTCCATTATTATCTTGCATCTCTTGTACACCGATAATATCAGGCATTTTTAAATTATATTTAATAGAATAAGCTAACGCTTTTACTTTTTCATCTGTTGTTTCTTTTTTGTTCGCTGAGAAGTTTTCAATGTTATATGTAGCAACTGTTAACTTATCAAGACGCGGCTGAATATTTGCCCCTACTTGCTTAAATCCGCCGTCCACTACAGATGGTAATTCCGTTACTGGCGAAATGCGGAACGAACCGTAGTCATATCCTACTACGCCTGTTATATCTCCAGTGAACGTATCGCCTACTTTCGCGACATAATCACGAGGTACTTTTACAGAAAGGCGCTCTGGATTTAATTGCTCTTTATCTAATAAAGGTGTACCATACTTCGTTACTACTTTATCTCCGCCATTTTTTACTGTTACATATAAATTACCGTTTTTCTGCGGAGCGATAATTTTTGGCGTTGGCATCGTAACGCGCATACCTTCTACACTTTCATAAAAGTCGATTGCATCTTCATTTGGATCAAATAGACCGAATGCATCATTATCGATAATTTGATCAGGGATTTTTACACCGTTTTCTCCTAATACAATCGGCGCTGGTAAAGGTTGATCTTTTGCGATTACAGCAACGCGGCTCGCTTTAATTTCCGTCGTCGTTAAATCTGTGTCAAACCTTTCTGCATATCCAGGCCCAACATATTCTTCTACTTCTCCATCAACTTGGACAAGATCTCCTACTGCTACATTCGCATCTTTTTTGTATACGTAAATACCTTCAGAAGTAGCTGGATCATTATCCGGCTGATTATCTTCTATATAAAAACCATTTTTATCAAGCGCTGTGACAACGCCTTCCACATTGTTTACTTTCTTCCCATTGTAAGGAGAAATATGTGATTTCCCTTGAATATCATGAATACGAACTGGTTCATTATTTACGATTATAAATGAAAATGTCGAAACTGCTGAAGAAGTAAGCCCTTCTTTTTCAGCGATTGCTTTCACTACACTATTTTCATTCACTACAATTTGTCCGTTATAACGAACGCTTTTATTTGTAGGATTAGAGCCATCTAACGTATAGTAGATTGTTGCTCCTTCTGTATTCGTTGTTAATGTTACTGCTGTTCCTTTTGCAACTTCCCCACCATTTGGTGATGCCACTACATCGCTAACGCGGTTTTGTTCTTCTCCTTGAAACTTATGAGCTGTTACTGATTTTAAACCTGGGCTACCGAAATATAACTCAAGCGTCCCTGTCAACCTAACTTTCTTCCCGATATTTTCAGGATGGTCTTTCACATTTACTGCCGATCTCACATCGCCTTTTGGCAATTGAACAGGCATGATTTTGTCTGGATTCGTTTCGTTTGGCGAATCGGCAATTGCCACGTTTGTGTCGTCAAACTTAGCCGGATCTTTCGTGTATTTAGAAGGACTTTGCGTATACCCAACGATATATCCTTCCACTATCCCCTTCGTTTTCCCTTGCTGCTTAAATACTTGAATTGCTTTCTCTACTGACATAGAAGTAGTTTCTTCCGCCTGCGCTAAAGTTCCAGTAAATGAAAGCAATAGCAATAATGATAAAAAGACACTTAATAATTTCTTCACAGCCATTTCCCTCTCCCTATTTCATATTTTCTCAACATTTCTATCATATCAAATGATTCGTTATATAGAACTATATTTCGACAAGTTTTACACAAAATTTATTTAATTTACAAGTTTTCAAACTATAATACAAAATAACTTATATAGC
>NZ_JBFPJH010000316.1:0-3704 GCF_040838255.1 Bacillus sp. C30
TATAGTCATAACCTCTGGCTTCTAAATCACGAACTGCTTTTAACATTTCTTTCATCGATCCACGTCTTACTGGCACTTGGAACATCACATCATCTCCCTTTCACATATCGCAATATCGCCTTTAACACTTAATATTCTGTACCCTGGATAGCGATCAGGAGTGATGTACTCAATCGCCTTCATTTTTGCTTCTTTTTCGTTTCGTACGCCCTTCCATGCCCACGCCGGAAGGACGACTTTTGATTGATTTTTGTCTAACATGGTTTCATCTCCTTATTAAGCTGATTGTTGATTTGCTTGGAACATCATATTTATAGCTGTTTTTATCCGATCATCAGTTTTATCTTGTTTGCCTAACCATTCAAGGTAGCCTTTATTCTCTTTAAATATTGTTCTTAATGTTTTTCCTTCATGTTTTCCGAATGTAAGAACAATTTCTGCACCTTCTGTAGCATTAGCTGGTAAAGGTAAATCGTCTTTCTTTTGGTTGCTTGGAACTTGTCCACTATTACTCTTCTGATTTAGCTTTCCGTCTTTTCCATAAGTAGCGCCGTTTCCGTCATCATCTTCACCAGTATTCAGACTAAGGAATGCTGCTAATGAATATCGTCTTGCGTATGTGATGCAACTGCCTACTGCTTGTGGATCGTTTTTAACTGGCTTCATTGTTAGTTCGTCTGATTCAAGCCATTCGCCGCTCTCATGTAGAAGAAGTGTTTTTAACGTTACATTTTGACCGTCACCACTTGGTATTTGCATGATGCTTAATCCATGCTTAGAAAGGATTGGTCTAATTTCATCTATAATTGTGTCTAGCGTTGCATAATTGTTTTTAAAGAAAGGGTTGTCAGCATCCTTAGCTATTTTGTTAACCTCTAAATTGAACTTCACTAGAGACTTTGCTAGTTCAGCAATCGTTTCGCTTCTATTCATCGGATTCTCACGTTTTCTCCCTGCGTTAGTGTAATTCCATCCCACTTCATTCCCTCTTTAACCGCTGCAAGTAATGATTTCTTATCAATCTTTGCTGGTTGTGGAACCATGTATTCCGGAGGAACTACTGCATCTTCTGCGATATCTAAACTTGCTGGGTTCTTTTGAATTCCTACTGTTACTATCGTTCCTTTGATGCGTTTTACTTCCAATAAAGTCATTTGCTGATATAAGTAATCTCTTAAGTTCTTACAGTTGTTTTCTATTACTCTTCTACGGTCCGATAGGCGCTTTTCTTCTAATTTGATAGCTTCTGTATCCGCTTCAAGGTTTTTGATCAATAGGGCGATGTTTTGTGCTTTATCTTGAATGCTTTCTTCAATTGCTTGCAATGTATCTTCTAATGCTGATGGATCTACACCATCTTCAATCATCATTTGTAGCTCACGGTAATTATTTGTTAAATCATAAAGTTTCATAGTTTATTTCCCTCCTAAAATGGCATTCTTCCATACGCCTGACCTGTTAAAACTGTAATTACATAATCAATGTCTAATTTTTTAAGCTTGTCCTGCTCTTGCTCAGACATCTTTTTTAATTCTTCAACCGCACGAGCCACCTGTTTAGGTAAAAAATCTTTCATATTTTAACTCCTTCTTGTTTTCAGGAGAAAACATTTGGTATAATGTACATGGATATTTACATGTGTTTTCTTGAAAGTGTTCGTTGCCATCGGACGCTTTTTTATATTTTCATAGAAACTATACGTAAATTATGTTAATATTCAGTTACCGACATGTGTAACAACTAACCTGTGCTTCTGTACGGGTTTTTTATTTTTGATGCTGTGCGCATCATCATGACCAGAAACGAGGTGGATGGGAAAAGGTGTCCGCTCCTAATCATGATGACAAGCATAAACTTGTCCGTTTTCAATACAAATTTATCCATATTATTATAGAGATACAATGTTATACTTGTAGTTAATCTCTACGTACTAATTAGCCTAGAAGCCCTAGACCCAAACTAGGGCTTCTTCCTATTTAGCTAGAGTTATATACTGATATTTCTCTTCCACTGCATCTGCGCTGTTATGTACTCCTCTAGCTCTTAAATCCTTTATGATCCATAAAATTTTCTTTCGTTCGTATTCATCACACTGCTGTTTATTTGTCACCTTCAAGCCATCCTGCTTTCTTTGCTACAACATCTATTCGATGCACTAAGTACGCTGACAAACATACTGCTACAGCTACAATCACCAAGGATATTGGATTTTCCATCATTTAAACCGCCTCCTGTTCATTTTCTTTCTTCAGTCGGTCTATGATGTAAGCTTGTCCTTTTGGTGTTACGTATGTTGTTGTCCATGTGAACGCTTCGCCATTTGGCTTTTTTTTAACACCTTGCGAAACCTCGAATAATTCTCTTTCACAACCTTTTTGTGTAGGTTCTGTTGAGTTTTTAAATAGTAATCCCCACTCACGTAATTTATCGAATAATCGTTTCTGTCCGATTTTGATACCTTGCTTCATTGCTAGTTTTGCAACTTCGCCAACTTTCAGCGTTTGATCTGACTGCATGCATGCTTCAGCGAATGTTACCAGCGGTTGTTGCTGTACGATTTGCTTTTGTGCTACTGCAAGTTTTTCTTTCTCTTCTTTTAACTTAGTAAGAAGACCGATTGCGAAGTCTGGATTAGTTACCACTTGTTCCAGGACTTGATCTGTCATGTATGCTCCGTGTTTTCTAATAGAAGGAAGCACTTCACTTGTTACCCACTTTTTGAACGATTTCGCTTGTGGCTTACGGCTTGTCATGATTAGTGAGTAAAGACCGCTTTCGTTGACGATGTTTGTTTCGCCTTGACGACCTATGTTAAACATAGTGCGTTCTTCCGGATCTAATTTCTGCATCGCTTGTGTTGTATTTTTGATTTCTAACACTTCGCAAACATCTTTCGCTACAAACCAAACATCTTCACCTTGTACCACCGTTCGAACTTGACCTAATTCTTCATTATTGAAAACTTGTAATTGATTCATTTTCATGAAACCTCCTTCATATCTAGAATTTTTATGATTTTCTCTCTAATTTTCTTTCCTTCACGTTTATTTCGAAGGATATCTGATAAATATGGTCCAGAAATCCCAAGCAATTCTGCTAACTCTTTTTGTTGCATATTGTTAGTGAATAGCCTTGCACGTACTTTCATTCCGAATTCATTCGCCATTATGTCCACCTCATTTTATATAATTAGCTAATTTTTAAGCTTTTCATTGACCTGTAATATCCAATATGATATTATTTACTCATAGCAAATAAACCTATGAAAACATAGCCTTTGTACGTTACGGGACGTGGTATTTGGCTTTTATTTAGTAGTGTTTTAACGGCTAAATAAGTAGCTCATGAACATATTATAATGTCTTATTGGATAATAGTCAACATAAAAATATCTAATAAGATATTATTTATTGGTCATTTGCATGAGGATGGTTGATATGACTATTGTCGATAGAGTTAAAAAGTTATGTAAAGAACACAAAATAACTATCGCTGAATTAGAAAGAAGAATTCAACTATCTAATGGTCAGATTAGAAAATGGGATAATCAAACACCAGGCGTGGATAAAATCCAAAAAGTAGCTGACTATTTCAACGTTTCTATAGATTCTCTGTTAGGTAGAACAGAGAAGAAATACTGGGAACTTAATGAAAAAGATGAAAAAGATATCCAAAAGAAATTAGAAGAATTAATAGAAGATATG
>NZ_JBFPJH010000317.1:0-3703 GCF_040838255.1 Bacillus sp. C30
GTGTATCAGCAACTTGTAGCTACTTATATGAATGCTAGATTCCTCAAAATTATTACATATTTTTTTATCTCGTTCTCTTTTAAACTATATGCTGTATACAACAAAATTATTCATTTATCTAAAGTTTAGAAAACTAAAGATTTGGACATGCTTTTAATAAAATCAAATAATTGAGGTGAAACGCATGTCTTGGTTTAAAAAGCCTAGATCTAATTTAGGTAAATTTTTAGACAATCATGATATTAAACAAGTAGATTTAGCTCAAAACTCCGGTGTGAGTGAAGGAACGATTAGTAAATTGTGTCGAGCAAATACTTTTTATCCTTCATTTAAGAATGGACAAAAGATTATTAAAGCTCTGAAGAGAATGACTCATAAAGAAATCCACCATGATGATTTTTGGATGTAATTTAAAATATATCGTGCATTATAAAAGTTCTCATAAACACATTTTGTTTTACAGCATATTGCTCTAATTTGGATTGCCGATAGTCTGATAATGTGAAAAAGATCATTACTGGAACAATAGCATTCTGTCTTTTATAGATATCTGTTATATGGCCATATAACTGTATTTTATGCTCGTTTGCCTTCATATGTTGCATACGGTCTATTTCAACAAAATGGGGAACATTATCTTCAAAATACGTTGCGTCAGGAATGATCTGATACCGTTGACCATTGATTGAAAACTCTATAGATCTTTCTGTTTTCCATTCTGGAAATCCAAGCCACATCCAGCTTTCGTTTCTCATTAATATGTGCTGTAATTGACTACTTTTCTTTACTTCTCTTGTAATTCCTAATAAATCACGTCCGTTTTTATTTAAATAATATACATGTTCACCAGCTATTTTAGTAATATGACAATATGGAGTCAGATCCTTTAACACACGATTTGCATTTCGAATACTTCCTAAACAATGGATTGCTTGTAATTGTCTCCTGGTTGCAAATTCCAACTTACTTAAACTCGATAAAATCTCGATTTGTCTCGCTCTCTGTTTGAGATTCTGGTGCCTCATTTTGCTTCACAACCTTGTATTGCTTTAGTAACGCCCACATATCTTTATCCTTTAAAAACGGTACCTGGATTTCTTCTGTACGATCAGTCTTAAATAATGCTCTTCCTGGCAGGGATGGCAGATCCTCCAGTCCTGGTTCATCCAAAGCGACTTGGGAAGCAACCGCTGTTGGTAATCAAAAGCCTATTTTCGCATCAGAGTTTTGTTTAATTTGTCTTGGTAATGTATCAGAAGTAGGATATTGAGTGCAAAATATGAGTCGAAACCCTAAACCACCTCCGATTCTTGCGACTTCGGACAACATCTCCTGGCACAAAAATAATACATCACGTTGTTTTTTAGGTAATCCCTGTGTAGGACATAGATTTGCTCCTTCATCGACTATAATAAAACAACGTTCTTTAATTGATGTGTCTATGATATTGGTAAAATAGGACTTCTTCATCTTTTCACGCACCCTTACCAACATTTCTAACGCCTGTTCCGGGTTTTTAGCTACTTCTACAACTTGTGATAGCTCCTTGTAAGGACTAAATTCCAGCCCTTCCCTCAAGTCGATAATATAAATTTTTACGTGTTGAGATTGTTGCAAAATTAAACTAGTCATCACATTTTTTAAAAATACTGTTTTTCCAAACCGTGTCATACCCGACACGCACATATGCGGTGTTTTCTCGAAATCATGATATACATGTTTATCTAGCGCTTTCCCCATCATAACTCTCCATGTATGCTCTTTTAATAGATCCTTAGACCAATTCCACATTTTAAGTATTCGTTGGCTAAATACTCGAATATGAAGCTCGCTTTGATGAAACGATATTTTAACAGGTTTATATAGACCTTCCTCTAATACTTCAGCTAACTTTTGGATTAGTTGACTAGGTACACCAAGTGGTAACTTGTAAACATAATTCATACTTATATCATCTTTAATTTCTTTTAGAAAAATGGGGTATTGTAATTCACCTTTATGCTGTACGCATACCTTTGTAATTTCAAAAAACATTGCAATTTTTTTCTTATCATTCGGTCCATTACTTTGGTAAAAATAAGCTACAGTTATAAAGGTTGCTGGAATTAATAAAAGTGACAACATTCCCTCCATACCTCCTTAAGGTAGTTGAGTCTGTATGGAAGCTTAGAAAAAGCTGTTTAAGATGCACTATAATAATCATTTTCAACTACCACATGTAATACTAACGTAGAAACACATCTAGTATATCCATTAGAACGTACCAAACACTCCCAATCAACAAGCATTTAAGGCCTGCATGTAGCAACCAACCCGGAAGATAAAGACCTTTCTTCTTCAGAAATTTTATTCCTAAGACTGAAGCTCCAGTCACGCCATATACAATCCCTAGCTCTCCAATGATTGTCATATTAACCCCATCCTTTTGGTTTAATGGACAAGTTCCCTTTACCATCCTTAAAAAGTTGATATTCATCTAATAGCTGATTCCAGGAGACAGGTAGTTCATCACCATATAGATCCTCTTCGATTTTTTGACTTAAATAATAATAACCTCGGTATTGTCGGTCCAGGTATACTTCATGTCGTAGCATGTGCTCGCGTATTGCATAAATGTTGTCTTCCTTCTTGGTTCCTTTGTACATTTGCCTGAGTGTTTCTGAAGAGTAGAGATACGGTGTACTATATAACATTTGATACTGACTCATATTCTCACCATCCATATAGTTTTCTAGATACATTAAATACATATGATGGTGATTCGCATTTTCGAATTTGTACACAAAAAATACGCCATTCTATATTTAAGAATGACGTTCGACAATAATCTCCAACAATCGGAACCTATGCTATAATGTCTTAGTAACCGGAAAAGTTAGGGTGCATGGTTGTCATTTCTCTTCTTTCCACTTGTAGTGGGGGAAGGGGGTGAAAAAGCCATGGAAACATTTCTCGAATTTCTTAAAGAAATTATTAAAGGCGTACTACGCGAAAGCATAGCACACCTTTTTAAGAAAAAGTATTTAGAAAACGAGAAATCCACCCTTTCTTATCGCCGTCGCAAGCAAAAGAAAAAGGGTGGATCTCGTAAGACAAAACGTTAAACGATAACCATCACCCTAACGGCTATAGTTACGTAAAAAGATGAGCACATGTTAGCGCATGTTGCTCTCTTTTTTATTGTATGATTTTTAAAGCTGGTATATACCTTAGTTTATACTTATATTATATCACGTGAAAAGTGATTTGCAATCTATACGGATCGTTGCCAAAACTTTATAATACTATAGGTTTTGTTGCAAATATGACGTTAGTTTGAAAGAGACGTATAAATTCCTCTTGGAATCGTTATTTATGCTGTAAGACCAAACAGTTGAGGAAAGAAATCCACTTGATTTTGGTTAGACTTGTCTTGTAAAACAAGTTTCCCTTTTTTAATCCTATGCATCGCTTCTATTCTAGAAATAATGGACTTTACAACATCAGGCTTGTTCCCACTCTTTTCTTAAAATCCCCATTTTAATTGCATCAAAATATTTACTATCTACCATTCTTGCTTGTCTTATCCTTGCTTCTTCTTTCATCCCCATTTTTTCTGCAACTTTCATCATTCTTATATTTCCTGACCAAGTTGACATTCCTAATCGATGCAACTCAGTAGATCTAAATAGAAAGTCAATCCAAAGTTTATAAGCCTCCGCAC
>NZ_JBFPJH010000318.1:0-3688 GCF_040838255.1 Bacillus sp. C30
ATGTATGCATATAATATATAAAAAGGTGGTTACTAATGTAGAATTTTATTAGAGTATAAGAATGCTTACTTCACTTGAATAAATTTAAGTAGGAGGTGGCTTCCTTGCTTACACTGTAAGTAAGGAAAAGTATTTGGACATATATAGTATAAGTATAGTGATTGTTTTAATTGCCTTAACGGCATTTTTCGTTGCAGCAGAATTTGCAATTGTTAAAGTGAGGAGTTCACGAATTGACTATTTAATTGCAAAAGGAAATAATCGTGCAATATCTGTCAAAACAATCATTACAAACTTAGACGAATATTTATCAGCTTGTCAATTAGGAATAACTGTTACAGCTCTTGGGATTGGGTGGTCTGGTAAACCTGCGCTAAAGCACATGTTTGATGTGTTGTTTGCAAATTGGAACGTCCCTACTCAACTCGCAGACATTTTAGCTATAATTTTAGTATTTTTGTTTATCACATTTTTCCATGTGGTAGTAGGAGAGTTAGCTCCAAAAACATTTGCGATTCAAAAAGCAGAACAAGTGAGTTTCTTTGTTGCTAAGCCACTCATTTTGTTTTATCGTATTGCATTCCCATTCATTTGGATTTTAAATGGATCAGCTCGGTTAATTACAAAGTTTCTTGGGTTGAAACCACCAAAAGGGCATGATGAAGTGCATTCAGAAGAAGAATTGCGGTTGTTAGTTTCAGAAAGTTATAAAAATGGTGAAATTAATCAATCTGAATATAAGTATGTGAATAAAATATTTGAATTTGATGATCGTATTGCGAAAGAAATAATGGTACCACGAACAGAGATGAATATTTTAAATAAAGAAATGCCTGCTGAAGAGGCTTTACAAAAAATGTCTCATGAAAAATATACGAGGTATCCGGTTGTTGATGGTGATAAGGACCATGTAATAGGCTTTGTGAATTTTAAAGATATATTTACAGATTTTGTGAAGCACCGAGTTGTTAGTGAAAAGACAGTGGAGCAATATATTAGGCCAATTATTTTAGTTATTGAATCTATCCCGATTCATGATCTATTTTTAAAAATGCAAAGAGAAAGAACACATATCGCTATATTAATTGATGAATATGGTGGTACATCAGGTCTTGTAACCGTTGAAGATATTTTAGAAGAAATTGTAGGGGATATTCAAGATGAGTTCGATACTGATGAACAACCGGAAATCCAACAAGTTAGTGAGACGAAAACGATTTTAGAGGGAAAAGTACTTGTTAGTGAAGTGAACGCATTATTAGGTTTGACTATTGACGACGATGATGTCGATACGATTGGCGGTTGGATCCTAACAAAAAATATTGAGATTTCCGAGGGTGATACCATTGAGATTGAAAATTATAAATTTTGCGTAAAAAAATTAGATGGACACTATATTAAGAGATTAGAAGTAACGAAACCTTCAGAATCGATTGTTATTGTAGGAGATGAAAAAAAGATTTCGCTGCAAGAACAAATTAGTTCGTAAACTCTGCTTTGTAGCAGAGTTTTTTTGAGCAAAATGTTTTTTGATGTATTAGGGCTATGATACAATTACACAAGTCAGACCTTTCACTAGGTGAAATAAATGAAATGTATTATTGTATACATATATTCGGAAGGAGAACCACTATGAAAAAACATTTATATATAAATGGGGTATGGAAATCAGTAGAGACGTATAAACCATTGTATGCACCATATTCTGAAGAAACATTAGCGGAGATTGCGCAAGGTACAGAAGATGACGTTAAGGAAGCAATAGTTTCGGCCAAAAATGCAATGAAAGAAATGAAAAAATTATCCGCATACGACCGTGCAACTATTTTAGAAAAGGTTGCACAAAAAATGGATGAGAGAAGAGAAGAGTTTGCAGAGATTATCGCAAAAGAAGCTGCAAAACCAATTCGTGCTGCACGGGGAGAAGTAGATCGCACTGTTCAAACATATAAGTTTGCAGCTGAAGAAGCGAAGCGAATATATGGTGAGACGTTACCATTAGATGCTGCACCAGGAGCAGGTGGCCGTATAGCGTATACAATTCGACAACCAATCGGGGTTATTGGTGCTATTACACCGTTTAATTTTCCACTTAATTTAGTAGCACATAAGGTAGGCCCAGCAATTGCGGCTGGAAATACTATTGTGCTAAAGCCTGCCGACCAAACGCCACTTTCTTCGTATGCATTGGTAGAATTATTTGAAGAAGCTGGTTTACCAAAGGGAGCTTTCAATATAATTTCTGGACCTGGATCTGTTGTAGGTGAGGCATTAGTAAAAGATGAGAACGTTGCTAGTATTACTTTTACAGGAAGTCCGAAAGTAGGTATTGGAATTAAGGAAAAAGCCGGGTTGAAACGAGTGACGTTAGAATTAGGATCGAACGCTGCAGTAATTATTGATGAAGATGTTGAATTGACAGACGAAATAATTGAACGTGTAAAATGGGGCGCGTTTGTGAATAATGGACAAGTTTGTATTTCAGTACAACGTGTTTTTGTGCATGAACGCAAAATGGAAGAGTTTATTACAAAATTAACGAAAGCAATGGAAAACGTTGTAGTAGGAGACCCGCTTCATGAAGAAACAGATGTATCAGCACTTATTTCAAAAAAAGATGTAGAACGTATAAATTCATGGGTGGAAGAGGCAGTTAAGGAAGGAGCTAATGTTGTATACGGTGGTAACAAACGTGATGCAAGGATTTTTGAACCAACTGTATTAACAAATGTTCCAGATTATGTATCTGTTCAGTGCCAAGAAGTATTTGGTCCACTTATGACTGTAAATACATTTAAAGAATTTGATGAGGCTTTAGAACAAGTAAATAATTCACGTTATGGATTACAAGCAGGTGTATTTACAAACAATCTATGTAAGGCAATGCGTGCAATTGATGAATTAGAAGTCGGTGGTGTCATGATTAATGATATTCCAACGTTCAGAGTAGATCATATGCCTTATGGCGGTGTGAAAGAGAGTGGCACAGGCCGTGAAGGGATTAAATATGCAATAGAAGAAATGACAGAAATGAAATTAGTGTGTATTAAAAAATAAAGTAGATCGAGCTTAAACACCGCAATAAAAAACGAGCAGGAAATGTTTACGATTCCATACTCGTTTTTTATTGTTTGTTTTACGTTTCTCGGAACGATTTCATTTAATCAAGTGTACCTTTTACTTCATTTCTTGTTTGAAAATATCATCTTCGACATAAATATGTTCTTTATCTACAGCAGTGCTATGAGAGAGTACTAAACCGATTGGTGTTTCAGTACCTTTATTTTGAACAATTGTAAAAGGAATATTTTTTTCAGTTGCTAATTTAATGTATTTTGATAAATGTGGGTAAGCAATGCTTCCATTTAGGAATAGTTGTAATGATTGAGAAGAACGTATGTTACCCGTTACTTCTGTATACACATTACTTTGCATTACTTGACCGATTGTTAAAGCGATTTCTACACGCTCACGTAATGTAGTTAAGTACATATTACGTTCTTCTGGTTTGTTTTGCTTTTGGCCATATATGCCTTCTTGGAGATAGTCTTCCACATTTTTATTTACCATATTTTTCACACCTTTCACTTCTTATTGTACGCAAGAATTAAAAAGGATGCAAAAAAAAAGTAGTTTTGAACAGGAAAATAATTTAAAAAATGAGAAGGGGAAAGGGATATAGGAATAC
>NZ_JBFPJH010000319.1:0-3680 GCF_040838255.1 Bacillus sp. C30
GAAATACTCCTACATAACCGGTCACTAAAAATATAGCAATACCAATGAGCTCATCTCTTTCCGTTAATAATGAAAGAAGGAGGAGCAGAATAAAGTCATTAACGTGATAGAGCCAAGTTTTCAAGCTTTTCCACCATCCCTTCATTATTAATGAGGAACGTAGGCTGAGATAGAAGAGGGAGCTCCTTTTTCTGCAAACCAATGTATATCATTGTAGATGAGCGTTCCCTTTTTCTCGTTACATAGTGAAGAAATCCTTGTTTCGGAAGTAGCGTACTATCATCTGAAATACGTGCTAATTCTTCTAACGCTTTGGCGTAATGTGTTTGTCCTTCGTTTAATGGTAAAAGCAAAGGGCCACCTTCTGCTAAAACGCTAATAAATAACTCAAACGGAATTTGATGCTTCGTTGCGAATTGACAAATGTACGTTGTAAATGAAATAAGGTCTTCTACATTTTCTTTCCAACCAAACCCACGATCAGCAGCTAAAGAAAGACAAATCGTCCAACTATAATTTTTTACAGGTTCATATTGCTTCGCTTGTAACGCCTGCATTTTAGCAGATGCTTTCCAATGAATAGAGCGGAAAGATTCACGTTCATATCGTTTAACACCGATAATGGATGTTTCATCATTGTAAAAAGAGAAATTCGTTCGATACGAACCTGTTAATAGTTGCTGAAGTTCTTGTAAACCGGCTACCTCTTTAGGAGAAGGGTACACAATAATTTCAGTCTTTAACTTATCGAAAACAGGTAAATGTACAGTTAAAAGATGAAAAGGATCTTTTAAAACACATTCGAACTGTTCAATTTGAAACACACCACGCTTCGTTGCGGTTAATGTTAAATCCCATTTTTGTGCTGAATGAGCAGGTTGTGAAAATGGGAAAGAAAATAACGTTTTCGATATTTGTTCAATCCCTTGATCTTTATGCGGTATAAGAGATGAATTTAAATGAAAATAACAAACGCCGTTAACGAGTGGTATATTTGCACCATTTTTTAAATGAATAAAAAACTGTCCAGATTCATCAGGGAAAAGCCGAGTTGTTTGTTTTTCATTTATAACTTGAAATCTTTTCTCTATGTAAGCGACATATTTATAAATGAAAATCGCAAATAAATAGTAGAAGAAAAAGAGAAACATAATAATTCGTTGCGGCAGAAAAAACGTAAATAGTATAGCGCCTGGCACAGTTAATTGAATAATATGGAGTTGGAAAAATAAAGGTACAGTTACAACGCGCTGTCCATTCATGCTTGTTCAATCTCCACAGGTACGTCAACTTCTTTTAAAATCCTTTGCGTGATTTCATTTTTTGTCGTGCGTAAGGCACCTTCCATCGATAAGACGATACGGTGATTCCAAACGGAAGGAACTAAAAATTGTATATCTTCAGGTGTGCAGTATTCTCTGCCGCGTAAAAAGGCTAGTGCTTGAACCGCACGTACTAAAGCTAATGTAGCACGCGGGCTTACACCGTTAGCAATGTAATCATGATTTCTTGTAGCGTGAGCAAGCTTAATAATGTAATGTTCTAATGGTTCTGATACGAAAATTTCTTTCACTTGTTTCTGTGCTTCTAAAATGTCTTCTAAAGAAATGACAGATGTGACGCTTTCTAACGGTGCATTGTTACGAAAACGGCGCATCATTTTTAATTCATCTTCAGGAGATGGATAACCAATTGAAATCGTCATTAAAAAACGATCCAGTTGTGCATCTGGAAGCGGGAAAGTTCCTTGTGATTCAATCGGGTTTTGCGTCGCAATAACAAAGAATGGTTTCGGAAGAGGAGTAGACTGCTTTTCAAGCGTTACTTGTCGTTCTTCCATCGCTTCTAACAAACTAGATTGTGTTCTCGGCATCGCGCGGTTAATTTCATCTGCGAGTAGTATATTTGTCATAACTGGTCCAAGTCTTAATTCGAATTCACTAGTTTTTGGATTGAAATATTCAATACCTGTTACATCACTCGGAAGTACATCAGGGGTAAATTGAACGCGAGAAAAATTACCACCAATGCTTTTAGAAATTGTTTTTGCTAGTAATGTTTTTCCAGTACCAGGTACGTCTTCAAGCAGTACATGTCCATCAGCAAGCAGTGAAACGAGGAGTAAATCAATTACATTTTCCTTACCGACAAAAACAGATCCTATGTTTTCTTTCAATTTAGTTATCATATGTATCATTCCTTTCAAAATAAAAGCGGATATTTCTATATTTTAACAAATTATTCAGAAAATTGATATGATTTTTTAATTCAAAGAAATGGATATTTAATTTTAATATTACACTTGCATATTTTGGAATATGATTATACAATATCGTTATACGATGTATCGCGAGTCGATATATCATGAAGCGATGTATCGGAGGTAGTTATAATGAATGCGAAAGCGCAAAAATACATTCCATTAACTGAGGCGACATATTACATATTGTTGTCACTTGTAAAGCCAATGCATGGTTATGGAATTATGCAAATGGTAGAAGAGATGACAAATGGGGAAGTAAAGCTCGGTCCTGGTACTTTATATGGGAATACTACGAAGTTATTAAAAGAGAAATTGATTGTTGAAGTTGCCTCTACAGACAGAAAGAAGTGCTACGAGTTAACACCATTTGGTAGAGAAGTGTTAGAGCTAGAGTATAACAGACTGCAGAGATCTGTAAGGAATGGAAACAGTATATTAGGGGAGTGAATGGAAGATGGAGACAAAGAAGATATTCAAACCTTTCGCGGTATGGAGCGTAGAAAAAGAAGAAGCTTTTTTACGGAATATGCACCAACAAGGCTGGGCATTACAAAAATATAATATAATGTATACATTTAAGAAAACTAAGCCGAAAGATGTAGTATATAAAGCGGATTTCAGATTGGATTATAAAGATTCAAAAGAAAAACAAAAAGAATATATTGATATATATGAAATGTGTGGGTGGAAACATGTAACGAGTTTTGCAAAATGGAATTATTTTTGTAAAGAGGTAGAAGATGATAATGAGTTACCTGACATTTACTCAGAAAAAGAGACGAAGGTACAAAAAATGAAGGAATTACTACAATTTTTTGCATTTATTTCAATAACTATATTACCCTCAATGTATAATGCATTTTTAAGTTCAACAGAATCAAGAGTGCCAATTTGGGCGAAAGTTATGCTGGGGTTTGTTGGTTGTATGTATATGTATCTCTTTATAAGGATCTCTTGGAAAATTAAGGAATTGAAAAACGAAATATTATAACAAAGAGTGGATTTTTAAAGAAGATGATATGATTATCGGAATCATCTTCTTTAATTTTTATGTAATTCTATTTTGTTCGTTCTTTTTTACACAATAAAAAACTATATATTTAAGACATAGAATTAACAGTTACAAAGGATAATCCCAGTAACAATACCTAAAAAAATCATAAATGAAGAAGAAACGATTAATAATAATGAACTACCGATTAATACTATTTTATTAGAGTTTTGATGTTTAAAGTGGTAATAAAGTAAAAAGCCGCAAACAGTAGAAATAATCCATATAGCTAGACCGTAAGGAGTCGAGATCTTCTTCCAATCGAAGATCCAAAAGTAAAAATGACTATGTGACAAGTTAATAGTAGAAATGTAGATGGAATCATTAACTTTTTATTTAAAATCATTTGTTTCACCTCTTTTATGT
>NZ_JBFPJH010000028.1:0-25755 GCF_040838255.1 Bacillus sp. C30
CAATATAGGTAATGAATTGATTTGTCAACTGAAAATAATAGAAAAATATGGTATTAAAAATGTATAAATTGGAAAAAATAAGTTTGATATAGAATGGAGGGTTAGTCATGAAGCGAGTTTTTGGAATACTTGTTTGTTTCATGTTATTGCTTTCTGGTACTTCAGTTAGTTTCGCACAATCTGAGAAAACGAAGCAGGAAAAAACAGAAGAAACCACGCCGAAGTTAGCGGAACAAGCGTCGTCAGCGATCGTAATTGAGCAAGATACAGGTAAAGTTTTGTTTGATAAAAATCCGAATGAAAAGTTACCACCTGCTAGTATGACAAAGATTATGACAATGCTATTAATTATGGAACAAGTTGAAAAAGGAAAACTAAAACTAAACGATAAAGTTAGAGCGAGTGAACACGCAGCTTCAATGGGCGGATCACAAATTTTTCTAGAACCTGGGGAAGAGATGACTGTAAATGAAATGTTAAAGGGCATTGCAATTGCATCTGGAAATGATGCATCTGTTGCAGTAGCTGAGCATATCGCTGGTTCAGAAGAAGGTTTCGTAAATATGATGAACAAAAAAGCGAAAGATTTAGGATTGAAAAATACACATTTTCAAAATCCGACAGGTCTTCCAGCGAAAGATCATTATTCTACAGCGAATGATATGGCTATTATGGCGAAAGAGTTGATGAAGTATCCACTTATTCGAAAATACACAGGTAAATATGAAGACTATTTACGTGAAAATACGGATAAGAAGTTTTGGCTTGTTAATACGAATAAGCTAGTACGTTTTTATCCTGGAGTAGATGGAGTGAAAACAGGCTTTACGACAGAAGCGAAATATTGTTTAACGGCATCGGCTGAGAAAAATGGTATGCGTGTTATTTCAGTTGTAATGGGAGCACCTACATCAAAAGAGCGGAACAATCAAGTAACGAAGCTTCTTGATTATGCATTTGGACAATACATGACAAAGAAATTATATACACGTGGTGAGAAAATTAAGACTGTACAAGTAGGAAAAGGTAAGGAAGAAAAAGTAGATTTAGTTGCGTCAGACAATGTGTCTCTTCTTATGAAGAAGGGCGAAAATATGGACAAAGTTAAACAAGAAGTGATTGCTGAAAAGAAAGTGAAGGCACCGATTAAAAAAGGTGATGCACTTGGCACACTTGTTATTAAAAGAGATAAAGATGTTTTATTAAAACAAACAATTGTAGCGAAAGAAGATGTTGAGGCAGCGAGCTGGTGGGAGTTATTTAAAAGAAGTTTTGGGATGTTTTCAACATCAAAATAGCGGCGGAAATTTTGATGTTTTTCTGTTCGTATTTACTGAAATAATTGCTGAAAGGTTTCACTTTATGACGAAATAGTTCTTCTTTTGTCAGTAGGAAGGATTCTGATTTTATATCACGAAAATCTTATGTTAATGAGTAAAGTTTGAGCATAAGGAGGAAATCGTGTGAGTCTTTCCATGCATTTAGAAGTAAAACGTGACGTCTTATGTGTGAGGCTAGAGGGCGAGTTAGATCATCATACTGCTGAAGAGTTGCGAACGAAAGTCACAGATATGATTGAGACACATGGTGTTCATCATATTGTTTTGAGCCTAGAGAACTTAACATTTATGGATAGTTCTGGTTTAGGCGTTATATTAGGCCGATATAAACATGTAAAGGGATTAGGTGGAGAGATGGTTGTCTGTGCAATTTCACCGCCCGTTAAACGTTTATTTGAAATGTCAGGTCTATTCAAAATTGTTCGTTTAGAAGAAAGTGAAGCGCATGCGCTCGCGACGTTGGGGGTGGCGTAGATGAGAAATGAAATGAACCTTCAATTTTCAGCGTTAAGTCAGAATGAATCATTCGCTCGTGTTACGGTAGCTGCTTTTATTGCGCAATTAGACCCGACGATGGAAGAACTAACAGAGATTAAAACAGTTGTGTCAGAAGCGGTTACAAATGCAATTATTCATGGGTATGAAGGAAATGCAGAAGGTGTTGTTTATATTTCAGTGATTTTGGAAGAAGCGATGGTGAAACTCACGATTCGAGATGAAGGGATTGGTATCTTTAACTTAGATGAAGCAAGACAACCCCTTTTTACAACTAAACCTGAATTAGAGCGTTCCGGAATGGGATTTACTATCATGGAAAATTTTATGGATGAAGTAGAAGTTATTTCAAACGAATCTTTCGGGACAACAATCCATTTGACAAAATACTTATCAAATAGTAACGCTCTATGCAATTAAGGAGAATAGCCAATGGACATAGAGGTCAGAAATGAGAAGAAGAAACCTCAGTTAAAGGACCACGAGCTAAAAGCGTTAATTCAAAAAAGTCAAGATGGAGATCAACAAGCGAGAGATACAATCGTTCAAAGTAATATGCGTCTCGTATGGTCGGTTGTACAGCGATTTCTTAATCGAGGATACGAACCAGACGATTTATTTCAAATTGGATGTATTGGGCTCTTAAAATCGGTAGATAAATTTGATTTATCTTTCGACGTGAAATTTTCAACATATGCAGTTCCAATGATTATCGGTGAAATACAACGATTTTTACGTGATGATGGATCAGTGAAAGTAAGTAGATCTTTAAAAGAAACAGGAAACAAAGTCCGAAAGATGAGAGACGAGCTTTCGAAAGAATTTGGAAGGGCTCCAACGATTAATGAGGTAGCAGAGGCTCTTGAACTAACGCCGGAAGAAGTTGTCCTGGCGCAAGAAGCGAGTCGTGCTCCTTCGTCGATACATGAAACTGTGTATGAAAACGATGGAGATCCAATTACTATTTTAGATCAAATTGCAGATCAATCGGAAACGAAATGGTTTGATAAAATTGCTTTAAAAGAAGCAATTAGAGAATTGGATGAACGAGAAAGGCTAATTGTGTATTTGCGCTATTATAAAGACCAAACCCAATCAGAAGTAGCGGAGCGCATAGGCATTTCGCAAGTACAAGTTTCAAGACTTGAAAAGAAAATATTAAAACAGATGAAAGATCGAATAGATGAATAGCTATCTATTCGATTTTTTTTATTGTCACGAAAAGGAGAAGATTACAACTATCGCTAAAAAATTTACAGAATTTATTGATAATTTAGTTAATTTAAACTATAATCCAAATATGAACTTGTCACAAAGGGGGAAGGAAACATGGAAACGAGGCAACAATGGGGAACGAGGGCTGGATTTATTTTTGCAGCAATCGGTTCCGCTGTTGGACTAGGGAATATATGGCGTTTTCCTTATACAGCGTATGAAAACGGGGGAGGCGCATTCTTTTTACCGTACTTATTTGCATTATTAACGACTGGTATTTCATTGTTAGCTTTCGAGTTTGCTCTTGGGCATCGTCATCGTGGTTCGGCGCCACTTACATTCTTCCGTATTCATCGACGTGCTGAATTTATTGGATGGTGGCAAATGTGTGTGACATTTATTGTTTCAACATATTACGCTGTAATCATTGCTTGGTCTATTTCGTATACGTACTTTGCAATTACTGGAGCATGGGGGAAAGACACGCAATCATTTTTATTTAAAGAATATTTACATGTTGCAGATAAGCCAGGACAATTCGGGGGGCTCGTACCAGAAGTATTAATTCCGTTAGCTCTCGTTTGGATTATTGTGCTGGGTGTTGCGTTTAAAGGAGTTAAAAAAGGAATCGAAGTTGTTAACCGCATTTTTATTCCTTTACTAGTTGTTATGTTCCTTATTATCGTTGTTCGTGCGGTAACGATGGAAGGTGCGATGCAGGGGCTAGATGCATTCTTTAAACCAGATTGGAGTCGTATTTTTGATGGGAAAGTATGGCTTGCTGCTTACGGTCAAATTTTCTTTAGTTTATCTTTAGCATTCGGAATTATGATTACGTATTCTAGTTATTTACCGAAAAACTCAGATACAACAAATAATGCTTTTATTACAGGATTTGCAAATTCAGGATTTGAATTATTGGCAGGTATTGGTGTCTTTGCAGCTCTTGGATTTATGGCGAATAACATGGGGGTACCGGTTGATAAAGTAGCTAGTGCTGGTGTAGGACTTGCATTTGTAGTATTCCCGCAAATTATTAATGAGTTACCGATGTCGCCGTTATTTGGTGTATTATTCTTCTTATCTCTAACTGTTGCTGGAATTACATCACTCATTTCACTTGCAGAAGTATGCTTTGCCGCTGTATCTGAAAAATTCAGCTTGAGTCGTCAAAAGACGATTGGAATTATGGGAACGCTATTAGTATTAGTTTCTCTTGTTTTTGCAACGCGTGGTGGACTTATGTTCCTAGATGTTGTTGATTACTTCGCTAACAATTTTGGATTGATTACAATTGCACTCGTTGAAGTAGTTACAATAGGACTAATCTTGCGCCGTTTACCAGTTTATCAAAATCATGCAAACTTTGTATCTGATATAAAGTTAGGAACGTTTTGGAGAGTGAGTTTACTCGTTATTACTCCACTTATGTTAGGGTATATGTTAATTGATGGTACAATCCAAAACATAAAAAAGAACTACGGAGGTTATCCAACAGAGTTTGTTGTAACGTATGGTTGGTCGATAGCGGCAGCATTCCTTCTAGTCGCGTTAGTTATTGGTCTGAAAAAATGGAATGCACAAATACATTCAGACTCTGTCCAGCTTGAAAAAGAATGGAAGGACCGAGGTGTTTCATGATGAGTGGATCAGCGATTATGATGATGGTTATAGGTATGGTAGTCATTTGGGGAGGACTTGCATTAAGTATTGCAAATTTATTTAAGAAAAAGGCATAAACTAAAAAACATCTGTACCATTTCGGTACAGATGTTTTTTTATGAAAAAATTGTATTAGAAAAAAATTCAATAACCATACTACAACTACGAGGAAGAGTGAAGGGGTGAATGGAAATTGGAAGGAACAATTTATATTAAAATGCGCAATCGCTTAAAAGTGTCTCCTACGTATGAAGTAAAGCTGAGCGATGTTGCTCAACTTGCCGGAGATTCTTTTGTAGTTGAGTCGTTACAAAATGAGATAGTCTACAACATAACAGCACATGATAAGACGCATGTTGTAATTGATGTCATGAAAGTAATTGAGATTATTCAACGAAAAGCATCTCATGTACAAATTAATTTACTGGGTTCTGGACAAACTCTTGTTGAAATTATATACGAAAAAAAGAAAGTGCATCCGGTTTTCTTCGGACTTGTATGGTTGTTACTTTTCATTGGAGCGGCCCTTGCGATCATTTATTTCCATGAAGATGTAAGTATGCAACAAGTACACCAGCGGTTATATTACATGATTACTGGAGAATTTAAGGCGCAACCACTTTTATTTCAAATTCCTTATTCATTAGGTCTTGGATTAGGTATGGTCTTATTTTTTAATCATGTATTTCAAAAGAGAATTAATGAAGAGCCGAGCCCGTTAGAAGTTGAGATGTTTCAATATCAGCAGTCGCTTGATCAATATGTAATTGTTCATGAAAACAAGGATAATATGAAACAGATTGCTGATGATTGAGTGTGCATTTGTTGTATTAATTGGCTTAGCTGGAGGGATTGCAGTAGGTAGCGGATATGTCGCGTTTTTAGCTGTACTTGGTATAATCCCTCGTTTAACTCAATTAACGAGAAGTGGAAAGCATATTCAATACTTTGAGTGGGCGGTCATTGCAGGTACTTTAACAGGGGCTTGGTGTAGTTTGAAAAATATTACATTTCAAACGTCACAATATTGGCTTGTTATATTAGGGATATTTTGTGGCACATTCATTGGAATGCTTGCTGCGGCATTAACAGAAGTATTAAATGTTTTACCTATTTTAGCGAAACGAGTCGGGGTAGAGGGGAAAATTGTTGTTTTACTCGTTGCTCTTGTACTTGGAAAAGTAATAGGCTCATTGTTTCACTGGATTTATTTCGTAAAGTAGGAGGCAATATATATGACAAGGCGAAAACTGAAAGATGATTACATAAATAAAGTGAAGGAGTACCATCCAAAGCCAAACTATTTGCTAAATTGTGTGAAGGCATTTCTTGTAGGTGGGCTCATTTGTACAGTCGGAGAAATATTGATGAAATTTTATATACATTATTTTCACTTTAGTGAACAAGAGGCAGGAAATCCGACAGTTGCAACGCTTGTTTTATTTTCGGCGATTTTAACAGGGTGTGGTGTATATGATAAAATCGGGCAGTTTTCTGGAGCGGGATCAGCAGTACCAGTTACTGGATTTGCGAATTCTATGGCGAGTGCCGCACTAGAGCATAGGAGTGAAGGGATTGTTCTAGGAATCGCTACTAACATGTTTAAGCTTGCAGGAAGTGTCATTGTATTTGGAGTCATCGGTGCATACATTATTGGGTTAATAAGATATACATTTCAAATTTTAATGTCTTAAAGGAGGGGTGGGTATGAGATTGACAGGAAAACAAACGTGGGTATTTCAAAATGATATCTTCGTGAATGCAACTGGTACTGCTGTCGGTCCGAAAGAAGCTGAAGGCCCTCTTGGAAAGGATTTTGATATTTCATATTCTGACTTACATTGCGGAGAGGAAAACTGGGAACTTGCTGAACGAAGGTTAATGTCAGACTCAATTCAACAAGCGATGCAAAAAGGGAATATAAAAAAATCGCAAATTGATTTCTTTTTAGCGGGAGATTTATTAAACCAAACAGTGACAGCAAATTATGTTGCTCGTGAGTATGGTATTCCTTTTTTAGGGATGTTCAGCGCTTGTGCGACGTCAATGGAAACTTTGGCGATTGGATCAGCTTTTATAGATGGTGGATTTGCGAATCGTATTTTAGCTACAGTAAGTAGTCATAATGCGACGGCTGAAAGACAATTTCGTTCCCCAACAGAATACGGAGGACAAAAGCCAGGGACAGCAAACTCAACTGTTACCGGAGCAGGGTCAATATTAATTAGCAATGAGGAGAGTGCAATTAAAATAACAGCAGCAACAATTGGTAAAGTGCAAGATTTAGGAATTGCTAATCCTTTAGATATGGGATCAGCGATGGCACCAGCTGCTGCTCATACAATTCAACAACATTTTGAAGATTTGAGAAGAAGTGCAGCTGATTATGATCTTATTGTTACTGGTGATTTATCGGCTGTTGGGACACCAATTGCGAAACAACTTTTACTTGAGGAAGGGTATGATTTGGGGAATGTATACAATGATTGTGGATTAATGATTTACAATTCAAATCAAGAAGAAGTGTTTGCAGGGGGCAGTGGTTGTGCTTGTTCAGCTGTTGTAACATACGGCCATTTATTGCGTGAAATGCAAAAAGGGAATTTACAAAGAATTTTTGTCGTTGCAACTGGAGCTCTATTAAGCCCCATGATGATACAACAGAAGGAAACGATTCCAACGATTGCGCATGGTGTTGTGTTTGAAAGCGTTAAAGGAGAGTGAATTGTGGATTTTATATATGCATTTCTTGTAGGAGGAGCTATTTGTGTAATTGGACAAGTGTTGCTAGATTTCGCAAAGTTAACACCGGCACATTTAATGGCAACTTTTGTAGTCGCCGGAGCTATTTTAGACGGATTCGGATTGTACGATAAGCTTATAAAATTTGCAGGTGCTGGGGCAACAGTCCCTATTACAAGTTTTGGACACTCACTATTGCACGGGGCAATGCATGCGGCAGAAAAACATGGATATTTAGGAATTGGAATCGGTATGTTTAGCTTAACGTCTGCGGGGATTTCAGCAGCGATATTATTTTCATTTTTTGTTGCACTTATATGTAAACCGAAAGGATAAATCAAATGAGACGAAGGGTTGTTTTGGTCACAGATGGAGATGAATATGCAAAGCGGACAATTGAGCTGTTAACAAAGGAATTTGGGGGGAGGTGTATTTCAGCATCGCAAAGTAATCCGACCAAATTGACAGGGAAGAAAGTTGTTGAGCTTATTATGCAAACGCCATATGACCCTGTATTTGTCATGTTTGATGACAGCGGATTTATAGGAGAAGGATCTGGTGAAAAGGCGTTAAAGTATGTCGCAACACATAAACAAGTTGATGTACTCGGTATTTTAGCAGTAGCATCTAATACACATCATTGGGAATGGGCGCGTGTAGATGTAAGTGTAGATCGGAATGGGGATTTGACAGAATATGGCGTTGATAAATTTGGACTCCCAGATGGTGAAATTGGCAGGATTAGTGGGGATACGATTTATTGTTTAGATGGTCTGAATGTTCCTGTCATAGTGGGGGTCGGTGATATTGGCAAGATGTGCGGAAATGATGAATGGGAGAGAGGATCACCTATTACTAGAAAAGCGATTCAATTAATTTTGGAAAGGAGTGGCTTTTATGACGAAGCCTAAAAAAGTGAATATCCCGATTTCATCTTTTTTAAGTGATAATGAAAATTATTTAAAGCAAACAGTTGGACTTGGTGTTACATACGATGTTGGTATTCGTAAATTTAAAATTTTAAATAAAGAAATTGGTGTGTTATTTGTAAATGGACTTTGTGATACGAATTATATTATCCCTATTTTAGAAGAAGCGGTGGATACAAATGAAATAAGGGATGTAGAAGAAGATACAGTAAAGCTTTTAGAGAATCGTTTAATTCATCAACAAGTAAGTAAAGTAAAAACGATGGATGATGTAATGCTCCAAGTATTATCAGGGCTCATTGTTATATTTGTGGAAGGTGAAACTGAAGCGTTCGCAATAGATGTTCGTAGTTATCCGGGCCGGACACCGACAGAACCAGATACAGAAAAGGTAGTGCGTGGTGCAAGGGATGGCTTTGTTGAAAATATCGTTGTAAATACAGCGTTAATTCGTAGAAGAATACGCGATCCACGTCTTCGAAATGAAATGATTCGAGTAGGGGATAGATCACAAACGGATATTTGTATTACATATGTACAAGATGTTGCAAATCCGGATTTAGTGAAGATTATAAAACAAGAATTAAATAATATTGAAGTAGATGGGATTACGATGGCGGATAAAACGGTAGAAGAATTTGTAGTGAAACAAGGTTATAATCCATTCCCGCTTATCCGATACACAGAGAGACCAGATGTAGCAGCAAATCATCTGTTAGAAGGACATGTGTTAGTACTCGTTGATACATCACCAAGTGCTATGATCACTCCAACAACATATTTTCACCATTTACAGCATGCAGAAGAGTTTAGACAAAATCCAGCTGTAGGTACATTTTTACGTTGGGTACGTTTTTTAGGTGTTATATTTTCGCTATTCTTACTGCCATTTTGGCTAGTTTTCGTTTTTGATCCGACTCTTTTACCAGAAAGTCTTGCTTTCATTGGACCAAATAAGATGACGCATTTACCGATTTTATTACAAATTTTGATGGCGGAAGTCGGACTCGAATTTTTAAGAATGGCCGCCATTCATACACCGACATCATTGTCGTCGGCAGCAGGATTAATTTCTGCCATATTAATTGGTCAAATTGCAATTGATGTAGGTTTGTTTGTACCAGAAGTTATTTTGTACGTAGCAGTTTCTATGATTGGAGCATACGCAACGCCAAGTTATGAGTTAGGGCTTGGGAATAAGATTGGAAAATTGTTTGTCATTATTTTAACAGGCATATTTCATGAAATGGGATTTGTCATTGGAATGACGATATTGATTCTATTTTTAACATCTATAAAAAGCTTGCAAACACCGTATTTATGGCCGTTTTTACCGTTTGATTGGGGCGCGTTAACGAAAATTTTACTTCGTCCAACTATGTCTAGTTTAAAGGTTCGTCCAAGTATTGTAAGACCTCAAAATGTGCGAAGACAAAAATAAGCGGGATTATGCTCCGCTTATTTTTTATTGAAAATTTATTGTTTTTTTAACAAAAATCAAACATTTTTTTTGTACAATTAGAGTAGATATTGTGTATGGAAGGGGAAGAGGACATGATTAAACTATTTGTAAGTGATTTAGATGATACACTCGTTTACAATATGAATGATATGCAAAAAGAAGATGAACGAGCGCTTTGTTGGCTAGCTGAAAACGGGACAAATATTTGTTTTGCCTCTGGCCGTTTTACTCACCGAATTGATGAGGCGGTAAAAAGGTTTTCGTTCCCGTATTACACAACTAGTTTAAATGGAGCGACAATGATACTACCGGATGGAAAAGTATTTCATGAATCGAGTTTTGAAGATGGGGTTGCCCAGGAAATATATCGATATATACATAAAAAGGGACTAGCAGATATTGTTTGTGCAAATGAGCAGCGATATACAAAAAGGAAGAATGAACATCACCATACTTTTGAAGAGTATATGGGAGTGCATATTGCTGAAATCGAAGAGTTAGAAGAGGAATTTGGGAAGACTGTACATCCTGCGAAATTATTTGTTTTTGGCGAAGAAGAAAAAATTGTAGCATTAGATCAAGAGTTGAGAGATACATTTCATAGCGAAGCGGAAGTCTTTATATCGGGTAAGCGATATGTTGACATTATGCCAAGAGGTGTAAGTAAAGGAAGCGCTCTGAAGCGATTAATGGAACATTTACAAATTGAAGCAAATGAAGTTGCATGTATTGGAGATTCTTTCAATGATATTTCTATGTTTGAAGTAACCCCGCACTCCTTCACCCTCCATCATGCTCATCCGTATGTAAAGGAGAAAGCAAATCATGTTGTCCGTTCGGTTGAAGAAGCTATTATGAAATTACCGTTACTTGTATAAAAAAGAAGCTCGTCACTGGCGAGCTTCTTTTTTACTTGAATAAAGATTTAACGAAATCAATGATACTAGAGAAGAAATCTTTTACTTTATCTAGGAAACTTTGCCCTTCTTCAGATCCTAAGAAGGCAGACACATGGTCTTTTGCTTTCTCTAATTGGCTACCAACTTGGTTCCAATCGATATTAAGATTTTTCATTTTATCAAATAACGCTACTAGGCTATCCAGCTGTTCATCTGTTAATGTAATACCGAGTTGATCAGCAATTTTTTTAATTAATGTACGTAAATCTTCAGTTGTTTTTGGCTGTTCTTTTGCAATTTCTTCTTTAATTTTTGCAACAAGTTGAACTGCTTTTTCTTCGCCGATTTTATCACCAAGCTGGGCTGTTTGTACCATTTCTTCATTGGCTACTTTTTTTACTTCTTCAGGAATGGCTTTGTTTGATGTTGTTTCATAGGCCTTCATTAAACCTGTTAAAGCAGCAGTTCCTGAAACTTTAAATGGTGCAGTAATTTGAATCTCTGCATCTTTCACACCTGCTGTAATAAGTGCATTTGTGTACATTGCATCTGTTATCGAATTAATGTTTTTTGAGCGTACAATGAGACCTGACCCTGGTTTTGTGTATGTAATCATAGAAGAGGAAATAGCTCTCGTACCAATTTGCGCTTTTGGAACGATGCCCTCTAGAAATTTATGTTCTTCCGCATTAGATACAGTAATAATTTGTGCATCTTTTGGTGCTTTCATTTCTTTCAAAAGATCTTGTTTCTGTTGTTCAGATAAGTTTTCTCCTAGTGTAACAATTGATTCTCCCTCAATGATGTCTGCAAATGAAGCTGTTGGCATAATAAATACGGCTACAGCTAATAGCAGAGCTAGTAATTTCGTTTTCACGAAAAATCGCTCCCTTTCTCTTTCTTAAATTTTCGGGCAACACAGTTATTATAGTATATTTTTCTTATTTGTCACCTAGCTTCTTCCACATTTCAAAAAAGAAGTATGCAGATTGTCGGATTCTTTTTGTTTCTCGTCATGAATATGGTAATATAGTGCTGAGATAGTTGAAAGGAGACATATACATATGAAAACTTTAGGATACATATTAATGGAAAATGGCGAAAAAATCGATTTAGAATTTTTCCCAGAAGAGGCACCAAAAACAGTAGAAAACTTTAAAAAATTAGCAGAGCAAGGATTTTATGATGGTGTGACATTCCACCGCGTTATTCCTGGCTTCGTAAGCCAAGGTGGAGACCCAACAGGCACAGGAGCAGGTGGCCCAGGTTACTCTATCCCATGTGAAACTGATGGAAATCCTCATAGACATCTTGTTGGCTCACTTTCTATGGCACATGCTGGCCGTAATACAGGTGGTAGCCAATTCTTTGTTGTTCATGAGCCACAACCGCATTTAGATGGCGTACATACTGTATTCGGTAAAGCAACAAGCGGTATTGAAACGGTATTAAACATGCGTCAAGGCGATGTAATGAAAGAAGTTAAAGTTTGGGAAGAATAAGTTATGAGAAAAAGAGAGCGATTTTGCTCTCTTTTTTTATTTCCTATAAACAGGAATTGGTATATATTTTAAAGTATATGACACAAATAGGACGGCTACTAACGTTAAATTATATTGTTCATGAGAACACACTTTTAACAAAATACATAGGATAGAGTACGAATTATATGCTTCAATAAATGTATTTCTCTTAACATATTGCTTTTGGTAGAACTACTTTGTTCAAAAGTGGTTAATAAGTGAAATGTGATGAGAAAGGGATTTTCCTTTTAGTTCCTATATAGTATTGTCTCTTTTTTGAGCGGTGTAATAGAAAGAAATAGCGTGGAAACATATATTTGACTTTCTTCTTAACGCTTTGTATGATTATCAAGTTGTTTCAGCCCCTTCTCACTCTGGTAAAAATATTGTAGAATGAATGTGATATGAAAAGAGTGATTGAGGGGATAAATAGTTTGTAACTTTTGTAAGAAGGGATAAGGGTTATGTTAATTCGTTTTAAAAAAAGTTATGAAAAAATTGCAATGGGGCTTCTTTCATTTATGCCAACTGAAAAAGATGTGAAAACATTACAATTGACAATGAAAGAGTATGAGGCGAAAGAGGATTGGCAATTGTATTTGTGGAAACAAAATGAAGATTTTGTTGGGATAATGGGGATTATAAAAAAAGAAGATCAGGTATTGGAAATTCAGCATTTGAGCGTGAATCCGTCTCACCGTCATATGGGGATTGGGACGAAGATGGTTCAAGAGCTTAAGAGTAAATTTCTTGAGTTTACAATTTGCGGAAATGAGCAAACAGCAAGTTTTTGCAAAAAGTGTAAAGAGCTTGAACAAAATATACATTCATGAAAGCAGGGATAAGTAGTTTATTATCTCTGCTTTCTTTTTTGTAGTTGTTCGTGTCGTTCAGAAATGACTTCTGTTCGATCACGCAATGTGTGCTTATTTATGATGTATTCACCAGGAATGACGTTCGCATCTTTCCAAGAGAGGTTTTGTTTCTTACATAACTGTATGCATTGTTTTTCTAACGATACGTCTAATAATGGTAAAAATAACGGGGCGAAATTTTCCTTTTTGTGGATAGATTGTAATCTTTCATTTAATAAGAATGTAAGTTGTTTATGATCTATTCCGAATTGATGTAATTGCGCGCTGCTCTTTTCTAAAATTGTTATTGCGCTTTTTATCATCTTCTCTGCACCATTCCAATTGGATCGTCTATGATGGTATGAGGAAACAGCAATTTGAATGAGGCCGACTAAGTAATTGTCACGTTCTCCTCTAGGCTTTAATTTCCAATATTCTTCTAATATTTCATGACATTCAAAATAATCATAGTCTCCGTGAAAATGAATTAAAAATTGTATGTACTCGGTAGGATACATTTTTTTCGCTCCTGTCTAACGGTTATATGTACAGTGTATCATAGAAATATTAACAATAAGCGACTAGGGAAATATCCCTAGTCGCTTTATTGCTTCATATTAGCAGAAGCAAGCTGCTCCTACAATGATTAGTAAAATGAACAGTACAACTAGTAATGCGAATCCACCGCTAAAACCGCAATCAACGTGACCCATAGTTTTTTGACCTCCTACATTGTTCTTACTACATTGTTATCATATGAAGCGGTGGGCATTATGACATGGGCATAGGTCTATTTTTAATTAAATTTCTTAAAAAGGTTGGATAGAACATGAGTATGCTCTATACTTATGTTGTTATAGAAAAAATGTGGTGGGATGCTTTGTGCAGTATAATTTTAAAGTAGAGGCTTTTGAAGGGCCTTTAGATCTATTGTTACACTTAATACATCGTTACGAAATTGATATATATAATATTCCTGTAGCGGAAATTACAGAGCAATATCTATCTTATGTCCATACGATGAAAGAACTACAATTAGATGTTGCCAGTGAGTATTTAGTAATGGCTGCAACGTTATTACAAATTAAAAGTAAAATGTTGTTACCGAAACAAGAAGAAGATGTACCTGATAACGGTGAAGACTTTATAGATGACCCTCGTCAAGAATTGATGGAGAGGTTAATTGAATATAAGAAATATAAGCAAGTTGCTACTGAGTTAAAAGAAAGAGAACAAGAAAGAGCACAGCTATATACACGTCCGCCAATTGATTTTACATCATTTCAACAAGAAGAGGAGACAAGCTTGCCTCTTGATGTTACGTTATATGATATGTTAGCGGCATTTCAAAAGCTAATGCGTCGTAAAAAAGCAAAGAAACCTGTAACAACGCGAATTACTCGTCAAGAAATACCAATTGCACAGCGAATGACTGATATTCTACAACAGTTAGAAACAAAGGGCGGGCGTCATAGCTTTTATGATTTATTTGCTGATGAAGAACGAGAAATAATGGTTGTAACATTTTTAGCGGTTCTTGAGCTGATGAAAAATCAACAAATTATTATTGAACAAGAGCATAATTTTGATGAAATTTTCGTATCAAGCTCTAGTAAATCCGTATAGAGTTGGTATGTGAAGATGGGGTAGAAATATTTTATCTCATGTTAGGTTTTAATGTATCGTTTGGAACGAGAGAAGAAATGTTGAACCGAACGCATTTACTGTGATTCGGTTTTTTTATGTGTATTTTTATAGAAAAATAGGAGAAAGGAGTTCGTAAAATGGATAGAAAAGAACAAAAAGCGATTATTGAAGGGCTTTTATTTGTTGCAGGTGACGAAGGGATTTATCCGGAACAGATAGCTAAAGTTCTGGAAGTTGAAGTGGCAGAAGTAATAAACAGTATAGAGGAAATGCAAAAAGAATGTGAAGGATCGAATCGCGGTCTGCAAATTGTACAATATGCAAAAGTGTATCGTTATGCAACAAAGAAAGAACATGCTGCATACTATCAAAAATTAATAGATACCCCAACAACGGCTTCACTGTCTCAAGCAGCTCTTGAAACGTTGGCAATCGTTGCGTACCGTCAACCGATTACAAGGACAGAAATGGAAGAGATTCGAGGAGTGAAAACAGACAAGGCATTACAAACGTTAGTTTCACACTTACTTATAAAAGAAATGGGAAGAGCAGAAGGACCGGGGCGTCCCATCTTATACGGAACGACGAAAGAGTTTTTAGATACGTTTGGATTGAAAACGTTAGATGATTTACCACCTCTTTCTGAAGAAAATGAACAAATGAATGAAGCAGATTTATTCTTCGGTTCTTTACAGGAATTATCAAAATAAAAGCTTAGCATTTTGCTAAGCTTTTTTTGTATATCAATTACAGAGCGTGCCATACTAAATGAAAAAAGGAGACGAGTTATGAAAGGTGTACGGAGTATTCTATTGTTGGTTTCTGTTTTATTATGTTTTTCGTTAAACAGCGCATCGGCTAAAAGATATATGATGTCTATTCATACTGCGTCTTCTATACATATGCATCGGCAACATTTTGGTAAAATGAAAGTGAGTTTTTTAAAAGTTGGACAAGGTGATGCGACACTTATTACATTGCCAAATGGTCAAACGATGTTAATAGATGGGGGCCCTTATGAAGCGGGAGAGGTTATTATTCAAAAACTAATTGAAAAAGGAATTAATCATTTAGATGTGATTGTAAGTACTCATCCTGATATGGACCATATAGGGGGGCTTATTCCAATTGTAGAACAAATGCCGGTTTCACTCGTATTAGATAGTGGAAAAACATATAGTTCATTTACTTATCATACGTATCGAAATAACATTAAAAAAAGGGGCATTCCTTTCATTTCAGTGAAGGAAGGACAATACATACCGCTAGATCCACATGTTTCTATACAAGTATTGAACAATGGGAAATCGAAAGACGAGAATAACGAGTCTTCAATTGTATTAAAGATTCGATATGGTAAAGCGGACTTTTTATTAATGGGTGATGCTGATATACGGACAGAAAATGAAATATTAAAGCAATTTGATGTACATGCAGATGTATTAAAAGTAGGGCATCATGGCTCGTATACTTCAACGAGTGAAACATTCTTAAAAAAAGTAGACCCACAATTCGCTATTCTTTCGTACGGGAGTAGAAATCCATATGGACATCCTCATCAAAGTGTTGTAAGACGATTAAAACAGCGTGGTATAATGATATACGGAACAAACAAGCGTACAGTAGAAATAGAAACAGACGGTGAACATATTACTATGGGGTCGAGTGGTCTTATGCCACTACTTAAGTAATTAATTATATAAGAGGGTATTTTCCATTTTGGAAAAAATGAATAACATATATTATAATGAAAAAGAAATAAATTTCCTTTTTTCTGCTGAATGAAGAGGAAATTTCATTAGAATGTATAGACAACTACTCGTGTGTATATTAAGATGGAATTAGGCGAATAAGGTAATAATAACAAGTAGGTATTTCATGGGAAAGGATCGATGAAAATGAAAACGCAAGTTGTCATCAATGCCAAAATTTATACAGGTAAAGAAGTAGTGGAAAACGGATTTATTCGTTACGCAGAAACAATTAAAGAAATTGGTTTGATGGCTCAATATGTATCACAAGAAAATGAAACTGTGTTAGATGCGGCAGGAAAGATTGTGATTCCAGGTATGATTGATGTTCATATTCATGGTGGATACGATATTGATGCGATGGATGCAAATAGCGATGGATTAGTAACTCTTGGTAAAGAAATGTTAAAAGAAGGAGTTACAACTTACTTCCCAACAACAATGACACAAGCTCCAGAAGCGATTGAAGCGGCGCTAAGTGCTGCGAAGGAAGCGAAAGATAAGGGAGCACATTTCGAATATATTCACTTAGAAGGACCATATGTTTCAAAAAAACGTGCGGGTGCACAACCACTTGAACATATTGTTCCTGCGAGTATCGAGCAATTTAAACAATGGCAGGAAGCAAGCGGTAATCTAATTAAATTAGTAACATATGCACCGGAAAAAGAAGGTGCGTTAGAGTTTGAACAGTATCTTGCTGAAACAGGTGTTGTTGGCACAATGGGGCATACAGATGCGATTGATGCACAACTGAAAAATAGAAAAATTACACATGCAACACATTTATACAATCAAATGCGTGGATTACATCACCGTGAACCAGGAGTTGTTGGTCATGTGTTATTAAATCCAGATGTAATGGTTGAAGTAATTACAGATGGTATTCACATTCACCCTGATATGGTGAAATTAGCATATAAATTAAAAGGACCGAAAAAAGTAAGTGTCATTACAGATGCAATGCGTGCAAAAGGTCTTGAAGATGGATTATATGAACTTGGCGGACAGCCAGTACATGTAAAAGATGGTAGTGCTCGATTAGAAGATGGAACGTTAGCTGGTAGTATTCTAAAAATGGATCAAGCTTTCCGAAATGTAATTGAATTTACAGGATGTTCAATCGAGGATGCAGTACTCATGACATCGGTTAACCAAGCAGAAGAGTTTGGATTAAATAATAAAGGTGCGTTAGCGGCAGGTAAAGATGCAGACTTTGTTGTTATGACTGAAGAATTACATGTATATGATACGGTTCGTTTAGGAATTCATATGAAGGAAGGGAAGTAATTAGATGAATATTCTTGTTGTAAAAACTCCAGAAGAATTAGCAGAAGCAGGTTATAAATTAATTGAAGAAGTTGTAAAATCAAAAGAAAATCCAACATTAGGAATGGCTACAGGAAGCTCTCCATTAGGTATTTATGCAGAAATGCGAAAAAATAAACTTGATACAAGTCATGCAACCACTGTAAACTTAGATGAGTACGTAAATTTACCACATGAAGATAAAAACAGCTATCACTATTTCATGCAAGAACAGTTGTTTGATTATCTTCCATTTAAACAAACTTATGTACCAAACGGGATGGCAAGTGATTTAGAGGAAGAGTGCAAACGTTACGAGAGCATTCTAGCTACTAACCCAGTTGACCTACAGATTCTTGGAATCGGTGAAAACGGTCACATCGGATTTAACGAGCCAGGAACAGCATTTAATTCTCCAACTAACATTGTTGAATTAACAGAATCTACACGCCAAGCAAACCTTCGTTTCTTCGAAAAAGAAGAAGATGTGCCAACTCATGCGATTACAATGGGAATTGGAAGCATTATGAAAGCGAAACAAATTCTACTTGTTGCTATGGGGCCTAAAAAGGCAGAAGCACTTAAAGAGTTATTGCAAGGTGAATATAGTGAAGCGTGTCCTGCTACAGTTTTACAACGTCATCCGAATGTAACCGTAATTGCTGATCAAGAAGCTCTATCTTTATGCAGTGAGGCGATTGCTGATGAACATCGACAAGTATTCACCATTTCCGATCTATTATCAGATTCAAGAGTGGGTGAAACAGCTAATTGAGGACGGCGAATGGAAGCCGGGAGACAAAATCCCATCTGAGAATGAACTTTGTGATAAGTTCGAAGTGAGTCGTATGACAATCAGACAGGCGATTAATAATTTAGTGGAACAAGGCTATTTATATCGGAAACGTGGAATTGGAACGTTTGTCCAACTTCCGAAAGTGGAACAAAAATTGCAAGGAATGACGGGATTCACAGAAGATATGATTTCTCGTGGGATGAACCCAAGTAGTCAATTACTTAGTTTCCGCCTAGTTCCAGCTACTGCGAAAATAGCAGACCGGTTGAGAATACAGGAGGGGGAGTCGGTTTATGCAGTGAGGCGTATTCGCTTAGCTGATGATGAACCGATTGCTTTTGAGACGACATATTTGTCGCCAGCTCTTGTAAAAGATATTAACGAAGAAATATTGCAACAATCTTTATATGAACATTTAGAGAAAAAATTGGGCTTTAAGCTTGTTAGCGCTACTCAATCAATTGAAGCTTCCATTGCAACGGATAATGAAGCTGAACATCTGCATATTCCTAAAAAGGCGCCTGTACTTGTAATGCGCCAATGGTCATATTCAGAAGGTGAGATACCGTTAGAGTATGTGAAATGTATTTATCGTGGGGATCGTTATAAATTTATTACAAACATCGCACGTAACAAATAATATATTTCAGTTTGTAAAGTACAGTGAATTTTAAAGTGTTTAACATGTAAAGAAATAAAAATACGACTCATCCTTATAAGGAGTGAGTCGTATTTTTATTATGAGCAATTACGTGGTTAACAGCATCTTTAACCGTATTTACTACATAGTGAGCGTGCTCTTTTACTGCGTCATCTGCTTGAGACATAGCAAAACTGTGAGGAGTTAAAGAGAACATTGGAATATCATTATAAGAATCCCCTATGCAAGCAATTTCCTCTGGTTGTATTTGAAATTCTTTTAATAAAATAGAAATAGCAGAACCTTTACTAATATTAGGTGGCATTACATCTAAACATTGTTCTGCTGAAATGAAGGTGCTAACTTTTCCGTGAAATTTTTCATCAATTTTGTTCTGAAGGAGTTGTAAGCTTTCCTTCGTTCCACCGATAGAAATTTTATTTGGAAAAATTGTATCATCAATTTTCTGTAATAGATTAGGTTCTTCAACAGAAGTCATCGTTACTTGTTGTTCAAGTTCATGAATAAACGGTGTTTTTTCTTCAATGTAGTAGTTATGTTCATCACTTACATAACGGAAATAAGGGTCTTCATTTGTCATAGCTAACAAATCTGGAAGAATGCTGGAATCGAAAGTTGCAGATAATAGCTGTTTATTTTCATGTGTATATACAAAAACACCATTTACACTAATGCGATGGAAATTTGTATTAACCGCTCTCATTAAGTCTGCAATTTCATTATCAAGTCTTCCAGAAGCAAAACAAAGAATTACATTTTGTTCAGCTAAGCTGCGTAAAGCGATAACATCTTTTTCGTCGATAAAACCTCCGTGTTGCATCATCGTTCCATCAATATCACTTACAAACATTTTAATCATGTTGCAATCTCCTTTCTATGTACAGTTGCCCTTACATTATACGCATCATATACAAACATGTCTAAAAAATGAATTTTTATTAAATGGTAGATGTTTTATATTGACGAAAAAGAAGAATGTTCTGTAACATAAAAGTAGGCTATTTAAGTACGAGGGTGGTGTTATATGAGTAATTATCTAGAAATTAAAAAAGTTTTAAATAATAATGTCATCATTGCTAGCCATCCTGAACACGAGGAAGTAGTAGTGATTGGTAAAGGAATCGGATTTGGGAAAAAGGCTGAAGATGTGTTGGAGCAAGAACAAATTGAGAAAATGTTTGTTTTAAAAAATGAACGTGATCGAGAACAATACAAACTTTTAGTACCACATGTGAGTGAAAAGCTAATTGAATTGATGAATGATATTATGTTATATATTCAAGAAAAAGCGGAGTCTCCATTAAATGAACATATTCATATCGCTTTAACAGATCATATTTCTTTTGCAATTAAAAGGCTGAAACAAGGACTTACAATAGATAATCCTTTTTTAGTTGAAACGAAAATGCTATATCCAGAGGAATATAAAATTGCTGAAGGCGTTGTGCAACTTTTAAATTCTCGTTTGCAAATTACATTGCCAGAAGGGGAAGTTGGCTTTATCGCACTTCACATTTACAGCTCGCTTACAAACTCTGATTTATCTTCTGTTAATCAAAATTCTCGTCTTATTGCACAACTTGTGTCTTTAATTGAGACAAACCTACAAATTACATTAGACCAAGAAAGCATTCATTATTTACGCCTTATTCGCCATTTACAATATGCTATTGAGCGGGTGAAAAAAGGAGAAAAAGTAGAAGAAGCACAGAGTTTTGCTGATTTATTAAAGTTGGAATATCCAGTTTGTTATAATTTGGCGTGGAAACTAGTCAAAGTAATGCAGAAAGAATTACAACTTCCTGTATATGAAGCGGAGAGTATTTATTTAACGATGCATTTACAACGATTAGTGAAAGCAGAACATGTGTAAAAAGACATATATTTTTGTCTAAAATGAAAACGTTAAAAAAAATGATTGAATCGCTTACAATAGTTATGTATAATAACTATTGCAAAGTTATACAAAATTCGACAAACACATTAAGGTAAATAACGAAAACGTTTGCTTTAATTATAGTGAACTTATACGTAATCCTATTTTTGACACGTGTTACTGATTCGATCAGGCATGAGTGGAGAAAAGTTGGGAATGTAAGCTAAAGAAAGGGACATACTACCCTTTGTATAGCTATCGTTCTATCTTTTTTTTCCTCATGCCTTTTTGGCGTTTGTCGAAAAGTATCAATATAGATAAGAGAGGAAGGGTTTCCATGTTTAAGAAGATCTTTGGTGTTCTTCAAAAAGTCGGAAAAGCGCTTATGCTTCCAGTAGCGATTTTACCGGCAGCAGGTATTTTACTTGGATTTGGTAATGCATTTCAAAATCCACAACTAACAAATGTTATCCCTGCTTTAAAAGCAGATTGGTTCGTAATGGTTGCAAAAATTATGGAACAATCTGGCGATATTATTTTCGCTAACCTTGCGCTATTATTCGCAGTTGGGGTAGCGATCGGTTTAGCTGGTGGAGACGGAGTAGCTGGTTTAGCAGCGTTCGTCGGATACTTAATTATGAACAAAACGATGAGTGTGTTCTTAGAAGTAGATAAACTAGTGAAAGTAACAAGCACTGGAACAGATCCAGTAAAAATTGGATTTTCAGATCCAGCATATGCAAACGTATTAGGAATTCCAACGCTGCAAACAGGAGTGTTTGGTGGTATTATCGTCGGGATAGTAGCGGCATATTGTTATAATAAATACTTCAACATTGAATTACCATCATACTTAGGTTTCTTTGCAGGTAAGCGTTTCGTACCAATCGCAACTGCAACATTCTCTTTAGTGGTAGGTATTATCATGTGCTTCATTTGGCCATACATTCAGGGTGGCTTAAATACGTTCTCACATCAAATGATTGATGCAAATAGAACGATAGCAGCATTTATATTCGGTTTAATCGAACGTTCATTAATTCCATTTGGATTACATCATATTTTCTATTCACCGTTCTGGTTCGAATTCGGTCAGTATACAAATGCAGCTGGCGAATTAATCCGTGGTGACCAAAAAATCTTTATGGCACAGTTAAAAGACGGCGTAGAATTAACAGCAGGTACATTTACAACTGGTAAGTATCCGTTCATGATGTTCGGTCTTCCAGCAGCAGCTTTAGCAATGTACCATGAAGCACGTCCGGAAAATAAAAAATTAGCAGCTGGTATTTTAGGATCTGCTGCATTAACATCTTTCTTAACAGGTATTACAGAACCACTTGAATTTTCATTCTTATTCGTAGCACCAGTATTATTCGGAATTCATGCAGTATTCGCTGGTCTATCATTTATGACAATGCAAATTTTAGGTGTTAAAATTGGTATGACATTCTCTGGTGGTTTAATTGACTTCATATTATTCGGTGTACTACCAGGTCGTACGGCATGGTGGTGGGTAATTATTGTTGGTCTTGTACTAGCAGTGATTTACTACTTCGGATTCCGTTTCGCAATCCGTAAATGGAACTTAAAAACACCTGGTCGTGAAGTAGCGAATGCTAATGAAGGCGCAGGGAAAACAGAAGCAGGAGAACTTCCACGTGAAGTATTAGTAGCACTTGGTGGTAAAGAAAACATTGCTTCGTTAGATGCTTGTATTACTCGTTTACGCGTTCAAGTTAACGAACAAAAAAATGTAAATAAAGACCGCTTAAAAGAGCTTGGAGCAGCCGGTGTACTTGAAGTTGGAAATAACATTCAAGCTATTTTCGGACCGAAATCTGACACATTAAAATCACAAATTCATGATATTATGTCAGGTCGTACACCTCATGTTGAAAAAGAAGCGCCTGTAAAAGTGGAAGAAGCTCCTCAACAGGTTGATGAAAATGAAACAATCGTTTCACCAATTGAAGGGAAAATCTTACCGATTACAGAAGTACCTGACCAAGTATTCTCAGGGAAAATGATGGGAGATGGATTTGCGATTGAGCCAACAGAAGGAACAGTAGTTTCTCCGGTTAATGGTGAGATTGTAAATGTATTCCCTACAAAACATGCGATTGGTATTCAGTCTGAAGGCGGAAAAGAAATTTTAATCCACTTCGGTATTGATACTGTAAAATTAAATGGTGAAGGCTTTGAAGCGCTTGTAGCACAAGGTGATAAAGTGAAACAAGGACAACCATTATTAAAAGTAGATCTTGCATTTGTAAAAGAAAATGCACCATCTATTATTACACCAATCGTCTTTACGAATTTACAACAAGGGCAACAAGTCGAATTGAAAAAAGATGGAAATGTTAAGAAGGGCGAAAACGCTATTATTGACATTCAGTAGGAATTTGACGCAAAATGTTTATAATTATAATAGGCGATGTGGTTGACCGAACATCGCCTATTATATACAATAGATGATGTAGTACTCACGTCTATACAACTAAAAAAATATTGTATTTGAAGGAGATAAATTATCATGGAAAAAATCTTTAAAGTAACTAGCGACTCAGGAATTCATGCTCGTCCAGCAACTCTACTTGTAAACACTGCAAGCAAATTTGGTTCTGACATCAACTTAGAGTATAACGGAAAAAACGTTAACTTAAAATCAATCATGGGTGTTATGTCTTTAGGAATTCAACAAGGCGCGGAAATTAAGGTCACTGCAAATGGTGATGATGCAGCTCAAGCACTAGCAGCTATCGAAGAAACTATGAAAAACGAAGGATTAGGAGAATAATGACTCTTAACATTCAAGGGATCGCTGCATCAAGTGGGATTGCTATTGCAAAGGCTTTCAGACTTGAGAATCCTGAATTTAACATTGAAAAGAAATCAATTACAGACGAAGCTGCTGAAATTGCACGCTTAGACGCTGCGCTTGAGAAAGCAAAATCTGAACTAGAAGCTATTAAGGACCATGCTTTTGCTGAGCTAGGTGCTGATAAAGCTGCTATCTTTGAAGCACATTTATTAGTATTAAATGATCCAGAATTAGTGAATCCAGTAAAAGATAAAGTAAATGGCGAAAAAGTAAATGCTGAATTTGCAATGGATGAAGTTGCATCAATGTTTATTTCTATGTTTGAAAACATGGATAACGAATATATGAAAGAACGTGCTGCGGATATTCGCGACGTAACAAAACGTGTTCTTGCACATTTACTAGGAATTAACTTCTCAAACCCTGGTACAATTTCTGAAGAAGTAATCATCATTGCTGAAGATTTAACACCATCTGATACAGCTCAGTTAAACCGTAAGTATGCAAAAGGTTTCACAACTGATATCGGTGGACGTACATCTCACTCTGCAATTATGGCTCGTTCTATGGAAATTCCAGCTGTTGTTGGTACGAAAGTTGTTATGGAGAAAATCCAAAACGGCGATATCGTAATCATTGACGGTTTAGATGGAGAAGTAATTGTAAACCCATCTGAAGAAACTCTTCGTTCTTTTGAAGAAAAGAAAGCGAAATTTGAAGAGCAAAAAGTTGTATGGGCAAAATTAAAAGACCAAGCAACTGTAACAAGTGATGGACATCACGTTGAGCTTGTTGCTAATATCGGAACACCAAATGATGTACAAGGTATTATCGATAATGGCGGAGAAGGCGTTGGTTTATACCGTACAGAGTTCTTATACATGGGCCGTGACAATCTTCCAACAGAAGAAGAGCAGTTCGAAGCGTATAAAGCAGTTCTTGAAGGTGTAAAAGAAGATCAGCCAGTCGTTGTTCGTACACTTGACATCGGTGGAGATAAAGAACTTCCATACTTACATTTACCAAAAGAAATGAACCCATTCTTAGGATACCGTGCAATTCGCTTATGTCTTGATGAGCAAGATGTGTTTCGTACACAACTTCGTGCATTACTTCGTGCTAGCGTATACGGTAACTTAAAAATTATGTTCCCAATGATTGCAACTCTTGATGAGTTCCGTCAAGCGAAAGCAATCTTATTAGAAGAGAAAGAAAGACTTGTTCAAGCGGGTACAACTGTTTCTGATTCTATTGAAGTTGGTATGATGGTTGAAATTCCAGCTTCAGCGGTATTAGCAGATCAGTTCGCAAAAGAAGTTGATTTCTTCTCTATCGGAACAAATGACTTAATCCAATACACAATGGCTGCAGACCGTATGAACGAACGTGTAGCTTACTTATACCAACCATATAACCCATCTATTTTACGTCTTGTAAAAATGGTTATCGATGCTGCTCATAAAGAAGGCAAATGGGCTGGTATGTGTGGTGAGATGGCGGGAGATTCACTTGCTATCCCATTATTATTAGGCTTAGGTTTAGATGAGTTCAGTATGAGTGCAACATCTATTCTTCCTGCAAGAACACAACTAAGCAAGTTGTCAAAAGCAGAAATGGAAACATTAGCAGAGAAAGCATTAACAATGTCAACTGCTGAAGAAGTTGTTGAATTAGTTAAAAGCATATAATAGTAAAAAAACCTGAGTCGATTCGAAATCGATCTCAGGTTTTTTCTATAAGAAAAGTAAATCTTATTTTGTTACTATAGAGG
>NZ_JBFPJH010000320.1:0-3675 GCF_040838255.1 Bacillus sp. C30
GATCCATAAGTACTGGACGAACGGAGCGTTGTTTTTCTGTTAATCCTTCTAATGAAGTTAAAATGTACTTTAGTCGTATTTCTTCCGATTTAGAAATAAAATCTTCATCACGTAACGCACGATTAGGCTGAATTATGAGATTCATATCTTCTAAAGGGTTAGGTATCTCTAAATATTGATACAGTCTACTTAGGACAATATAGACACGATGTATCGTTTTATCAGAGTAATTGCGTTGCTTCTTTAAATCGTTAAAATACTCTTCATAATCCTCTGTACTAAGTGTCGCCCATATATTGCGTAATGGAAGATTTTTAGATTTTTGCAACCACTGACCAAAATTTACAATATCATAAGCATATCGTTTAATTGTGGAAGGTTTTCTTCCTTTATCTAATAAGAAAGAAGTAAAATGCTGTACTGTGTCTTGGAACTCCTTTGTTGGCATAGCCTTATCATCCTAATTTTTTTCTTTTAGTATATCAAATTTTAAATCGCTTAAAGTATACATATTCTTCTAAATTCATACCTATATATTTTAAACAAACATTTGATTAATAAAAATTTTTACTTACTAATATAAACCTTGATAAATAAAAAAGATAAGATTGGGAACACGATCTTATCTTTAGCACAAGGAGTAAACAAAGGGCTAACCATCATATTTTTATTATAATTAATTTTTCGTTAATTTTTCATATTAAAACCATAATTAATAAATATATCTACATTGAGAAATCTATCACAAATTTAGTTACAAATGTTTTTTGAAACCAAAGTAAACTTTTAGCCAAAAGTTTACTTTCATTAATATCAAAGACAGTTTTTTTCTCGTATCGATGAGATTTCCGGCCATTTTTCTGTAGTAGGGTAAACAGGCGGATCAGAACCTTTATTATCTCTTGGGTGTCTTTCTGTATTGCTTGATATAACAGAGATAGATGATCTTGGATCATTCCAATTGCGGTTCTGGTGCAAAAAAATGAAGATACTTGCAAGTAATCTCTAAGCCTTGGACATACTGATACTATTACTCTACAAAAGGTGTGTGATCAGTACGGAAAAAGAAAAGACATTCAAGTGGAAACATTATCAGCCAGATATCATTCTATTAACTGTACGTTGGTACCTACGGTACAACCTCAGTTTTCGTGATTTGGTAGAAATGATGGAAAAAAGAGGTTTGTTCTTAGCACATACAACCATTATGCGTTGGGTTCATCAATATGGGCCTGAATTAGAAAGGCGTATCCGACGTCATCTTAAGAAAACAAACGATTCATGGAGGGTTGACGAAACGGATATAAAAGTAAAAGGACAGTGGATGTATTTATATCGTGCTGTTGATTCTGAAGGAAACACGATTGACTTTTATCTGAGTAAAACGAGAAATCATAAGGCTGCAAAGCGTTTCTTCAAGAAAGCTTTGCAGTCTCTTCATGTTTCTAAACCTCGTGTAATTACAGTTGACAAAAATCCAGCTTACCCAATTGCTATTGAAGAAAGAAAAAAAGATGCCTGTAGGCATCCAAATGAGACAACTCAAATATTTAAATAATATTGTGGAACAAGATCATCGTTTTATTAAAAGACGGATACGCTCTATGTTGGGGTTCAAATCATTCCAAACGGCCGTGTCTATTTTAAGTGGTGTAGAAGCGATGCATATGATGAAAAAAGAGCAGATTGATTTGCAGAATCAGTCTGTCCAAAATCAGAATATTTTTATGAATCAACTGTTTGGATTAACGGCATAAAACAAGATTCCAGTAGGTATCCTCACTTTTTGTTTAATTTATCATGTTTTTGCACCAGAACCTGGGCATGTATGGTGACCTCTATTAACTGAATTTGAAAAATATCCGAATCTTTTAGACCTAGAACACTCATTTCATCTTTAAACATTCGCCAAGATTCAACATTAAGGGATTTTGTACTTCTATCCCTTAATGTATAAATTCTTATATACTGTAGCTCTTGTTTCTTATTTTTCTTCATACAATCTTCCTTCTTTATCGTTGTAATCATAATATCTTTTTAACGCAAGTTTAGATTTAAAGCCTACATGTTTTATAATTTGCTCTTCTAAAACTTCATTTTCAATTAGCCGTAAAATGAAGGTATTCCGTAGATGTTGTGCTGAAATTCCTTTTCGTAAATTCGCTCTTTCAACTTCAAGTCGAATCATTTTTTGAACAGCAATTTCTGTTAAGGCTTTTGGGGCATCGTTGTTATATGACCAATGATAAGTTTTTCGAGTAAAATCAAATGCTACGAATAAGGGGTCATTACTATGGTATCTGGGCCGAACAGGTTCTGGAATGGTTTTGTAATAGTTAAATAATATCTTTTTATCATTTTCAATTAAATGAATCGTTCTCTCTATACCCACTATTCCTGGTACTAAGATTGTATTGTTTTCAAAATGTACGTGATTCATCTGTAGACCTACAAGTTCTTGTAAGGACAATCCATTATTAATGAGTAAATGTACAATAGCAGTGTTACGATCCATAAGTACTGGACGAACGGAGCGTTGTTTTTCTGTTAATCCTTCTAATGAAGTTAAAATGTACTTTAGTCGTATTTCTTCCGATTTAGAAATAAAATCTTCATCACGTAACGCACGATTAGGCTGAATTATGAGATTCATATCTTCTAAAGGGTTAGGTATCTCTAAATATTGATACAGTCTACTTAGGACAATATAGACACGATGTATCGTTTTATCAGAGTAATTGCGTTGCTTCTTTAAATCGTTAAAATACTCTTCATAATCCTCTGTACTAAGTGTCGCCCATATATTGCGTAATGGAAGATTTTTAGATTTTTGCAACCACTGACCAAAATTTACAATATCATAAGCATATCGTTTAATTGTGGAAGGTTTTCTTCCTTTATCTAATAAGAAAGAAGTAAAATGCTGTACTGTGTCTTGGAACTCCTTTGTTGGCATAGCCTTATCATCCTAATTTTTTTCTTTTAGTATATCAAATTTTAAATCGCTTAAAGTATACATATTCTTCTAAATTCATACCTATATATTTTAAACAAACATTTGATTAATAAAAATTTTTACTTACTAATATAAACCTTGATAAATAAAAAAGATAAGATTGGGAACACGATCTTATCTTTAGCACAAGGAGTAAACAAAGGGCTAACCATCATATTTTTATTATAATTAATTTTTCGTTAATTTTTCATATTAAAACCATAATTAATAAATATATCTACATTGAGAAATCTATCACAAATTTAGTTACAAATGTTTTTTGAAACCAAAGTAAACTTTTAGCCAAAAGTTTACTTTCATTAATATCAAAGACAGTTTTTTTCTCGTATCGATGAGATTTCCGGCCATTTTTCTGTAGTAGGGTAAACAGGCGGATCAGAACCTTTATTATCTCTTGGGTGTCTTTCTGTATTGCTTGATATAACAGAGATAGATGATCTTGGATCATTCCAATTGCGGTTCTGGTGCAAAAAAATGAAGATACTTGCAAGTAATCTCTAAGCCTTGGACATACTGATACTATTACTCTACAAAAGGTGTGTGATCAGTACGGAAAAAGAAAAGACATTCAAGTGGAAACATTATCAGCCAGATATCATTCTATTAACTGTACGTTGGTACCTACGGTACAACCTCAGTTTTCGTGATTTGGTAGAAAT